>CATZPU010000073.1 GCA_958422845.1 uncultured Lachnospiraceae bacterium
GGCAAATGTAATTGGGGTATCGCTACCCAGCGCCCGGAGCTCGTAAAAAGGCTGAATCCGGAGATCGGCAGTGAACGCCTCATAAATCTGATGACTGCATGGCGGCATGAGATAAAAGAACTGATGGGCGGCATGGGCATCAATTCCATTGAAGCTCTGCGCGGCAACCGTCTGATGCTGCGTGGGATCGGACTTACAGAAAAAGAACTGGAAATACTCGGCATCTCTCATGCCGGAGAATAAAAATGCAGCCCTTTTGTAAAAAAAAGTGAACACTTTCAAGGAGATATGGTACAATATGAAAATCATCAACGCTGTAAATTTAGATCATAGAGCTGTAAATGATTCAATCCGAAAGGCAGGCAAAGACTGTATCCTAAAAGGATGCTGCGGACAGCGTTTTATCGCTTCCGGTATGTCCGATGTCAATCTTACGATTGACGGAATACCGGGAAATGCTCTGGGCGCATATCTAAACAACGCGCAGATCACGGTAAATGCAAACGCGCAGGATGCCGTAGGTGACACGATGAATGAGGGAAAGATCCTGATCCGCGGAAATATAGGAGACGCTGCCGGATACGCTATGCGAGGCGGAAAAATATACGTACAGGGCAATGCCGGATATCGTGCCGGAATCCATATGAAGGCCTACAAAGAAAAAGTCCCTGTCATGATCATCGGCGGATGCGCCGGAAGCTTTCTTGGAGAGTATCAGGCAGGCGGTATCATTATCGTCCTTGGACTGCATCAGAGCGAAAAGCGCATCGTAGGCAATTTTCCCTGTACCGGAATGCATGGCGGAAAAATGTTCCTGCGCGGTACCTGTACGGACATCCGCTTTCCGGCACAAGTGACGGCACGCTGCGCTTCTTTCGAGGATCTGACAGAAATCAGAGGATATCTTTCTGAATACTGCGCAGATTTCGGATATTCTCTGGAGGAAATCTTATCCGGACCTTTTACAGTGATTACTCCGGACAGCAAAAATCCATACCGACAAATGTACGTAACAAACTAATAAATAGAAAGCAGGTAAGTTTATGAAGTATTCCAAAGAAGAGGTCATACAGTATGTACAGGAGGAGGATGTGAAATTCATCCGTCTCGCTTTTTGCGACGTATTCGGAAAGCAGAAAAATATATCCATCATGCCGCCGGAGCTGCCGCGGGCTTTTGAATATGGGATCGCCATCGATGCGTCTGCCATCACCGGTTTTGGGGACGAGAACCATTCTGATCTCTTCCTCCATCCGGAAGCAGATACGCTCATGCCGCTTCCATGGAGACCGGAGCACGGCAGCGTAGTAAGGATGTTCTGCGATATCACTTATCCGGACGGAAAGCCATTTGAATGCGATACCAGATCTATCTTAAAGAAAGCGATCTGCGAAGCAGAGCAATCTGGACACTTCTTTTTCTTTGGTGCAGAGCAGGAGTTTTATCTGTTTCATCTGGATGATGAGGGAAATCCGACAAAGAAACCGTATGATAACGCAGCCTATATGGACATAGCACCGGAAGACAGAGGCGAAAACATCCGCCGGGAGGTGTGCCTGACGCTGGAGCAGATGGGGATCCAGCCGGAGAGTTCTCACCATGAAGAAGGTCCCGGTCAAAACGAGATCGATTTTCGTTACTCAGATCCCTTAACCGCTGCAGACAATGCAATGACTTTCCAGACGGTAGTAAAAACGATCGCAAGACAAAATGGTCTTTTCGCTGATTTTAGCCCCAAGCCTCTGAAAAACGAACCTGGAAACGGGTTCCATATTAATATGTCCGTCAAGTCCTCCGAGCCGGCCGACCATATGGATCACATGATTGCAGGTATTCTGGATAAGATTTCGGATATGACTGTTTTCCTTAACCCGACAAAAGCTTCCTACAAACGCTTTGGTCAGAGGAAGGCGCCAAAATATATTTCATGGTCCAGCGAAAATCGTTCGCAGCTCGTTCGTGTTCCTTCTGCAGTCGGGGAATACCGCCGCATGGAGCTGCGTTCTCCCGATCCTGCCGCAAATACTTATCTGGCTTTCGCCCTGATGATCTACGCAGCGCTTGAAGGAATCCAGAATAAGACAGAGCCGCCCGCGCCTGCTGATATCAATCTTTTTAAAGCGGACGAGGAGACTCTTTCAAATTTCAAACAGCTTCCGAAGGATTTTAAGTCTGCCTGTGCCATTGCCGCAGACAGTGATTTTATCAAAAAGTATATCCCAAATGCTATCTTAGACATCTACTGCAACCATTGATGCAGCCGGAGGAGGGGCAAAAATGAGTCTAAAAGAACGTGTTTACAGCATACTCATCGTATCAGCAGCCGATAGTTTCACCTCTGCATTTACTGATCTGCTGCCTGAAATACGATACTTTCCCGTCTATACTACCGCAAGTATCAGCGCAGCCAGACGTGTGCTCACAGAAAAAACGTTTGATTTCGTAATCATTAACGCTCCGCTGCCTGATGATATCGGTACTCGCTTCGCAATCGATATCTGCAGCTCCAGACAGATCTCCGTACTGCTTTTGGTAAAGAATGACATACACGATGCTGTTCGGGAAAAAGTCGTCCCATACGGCGTATTCACACTGTCAAAGCCTGTTTCAAAACCGCTCATGCTTCAGGCGCTTAAATGGATGGAAAGCTCCAGAGAGCGCTTGCGGCAATTTGAGAAAAAATCCTTGTCCATCGAGGAAAAAATGGCTGAGATACGTCTGGTCAATAAAGCAAAATGGATCTTGATCAGCGAGCTGACCATGAGCGAACCGGAAGCGCACCGTTACATAGAAAAACAGGCAATGGATCGCTGTACTGCCAGACGATCCATTGCCGAGGAAATTATTAAGACCTATACTTGATTCGTATCTTGAATCAGATTTTTACGTTTTACTGTACTCCCAGAAGTTCTGCCATCTTGTTATAGATATCCGTGTTGTCGTAGTACCCTTCAAACTGCTCCTGACCGTTTCCCTGTGCAAATACTGCTACCGGAAGACCTGTATGAGCGTAAGAAGCGAAGTTGATACCGCTCTTGTTATTCAGGATATGTGTAACTGTTACAGAGAGCGGCTCGTAGCTTCCATACAGAAGATACTCCTCCTGACCGATCTCCTCCTCGCCTGTTCTTGACATCGTTGTCTCGTATGCAGCTTTCAGCTTATCGTACTCATACTGTGTCAGGACAAGGCTTCCTGTGTCCTCAGACTCCGGATGCATATCCTTGCTGTCCATCGTCGCCTCTGTCTCCACCTGATCTGCTGCCGGAGGAACGAGTCCGAACAGCTCTGTGATGTCAGCCATTACCGTATCAAAATCAGTTCCCTCTTCCTTGTATTTTGCTACGTATTCCTCATCAAATTTTGCGTAGGAAATTTTCTGGTTGCTTAAGTTTGTAAGGAAGGTATCGTAGTCCGTACCTGCAAATCCGATCGTCAGACCGCCTGTCTCATGGTCGCCTGTCACGAGGATCAGCGTCTCATCCGGATGCTCGTTGTAGAACTCAACCGCTTCTGCTACCGCATTGTCAAGCGCGATCGTATCGTTGACCGTAGAGCCGGCATCGTTTGCATGACATGCCCAGTCGATCTTGCCGCCCTCGACCATCATAAAGAAGCCTGTCTCATTGTCGAGTACCTCGATTCCTTTTTCCACGTAATCTGCCAGCGCCCATTCTTCTTCTGCACGGTCATTTTCATAGGACATGGAATCACTGTCTGCCAGAGTCTCGGAGATCACAATCACCTTGCCGTCCTGCGCCGTAAGAGCTTCTGCTTCTGCCTGCGTCCGAATCACCTTGTAGCCTGCCTCTTCTGCCAGCGTATAGCTGTCCGGCTGATCCTCTTCCTTACCTGTGGGCTGCAAAAGAGCGCCGCCTGCAAAATAGTCGAATCCGCTCTCGATCAGCTCGTTTGAGATCTCGTAATAGCTGTTTCTGCTTACCTGATGCGCATAAAATGCCGCGGGTGTCGCATGATTTAAGTTAACGGATGTGATTACGCCGATCTTGTAACCAAGCTGTTCTTTTAACTTCTCTGCTATCGTCTCATACTCCACCGTGCCTGTCTCGTCTACGTTGATCGAGCCGCTGTACGTCTTGTGACCGGTAGAAATAGAAGTTGCCGTCGATGCCGAATCCGGACAGAACGACGTAGAATCAAAAGTAGTCGCAGAACCTGCTACCGGAAAGCCCATCATCGTAAGCGCTTTCGGACCGGAAAGGATATCGTACTGCGCTCCCTGCTCCATCGCGCCGAGATAGTCGGCTGTTGCCTGAATCTGCGGATAGCTCATTCCGTCTCCGATAAATAAGAATACATACTTCGGCGCTTTTGCATCTGCTTCCTCCGCGAATGCCGGCATAACCGGTACTGCTGCTCCTGCTGTCACTGCCGCTGCCAAAAGTCCTGCCGCTGCCTTTTTCATTGTATGTCTAATATTCATAACTCTCTCCTTTTTTGCATATAAGTTGTCTGTATGTTTTTCCTGCTCTGTCACTTTCTATTCCAGACCGAACACATCGTATATCTCTTCGCCGTCTCTGTGTTTTCCTGTGAGCGAAAACTCCACCCACTCTGCGATATTCGTCGCATGATCGCCGATCCGCTCATAATATTTTGCTATCATCAGCAGATCAAGGATCTGGTCGGCAGAAAAGTGCATCTCATTCGCATTTAATGTCCGGCGTACCTCCAAAAACATCTCATCAAGCGCATCATCTCTTTCGATCGTCTCCTGCGCCAGAGTAAGATCGCGGTTTATATATGCTTCCACGCTTTTGTTTACCATCTGCATCGTAAACTCTGCCATCTCCGCTATCTTTACACCCTTTACCGGAACGTCGATGCTGCCTGTCTTTAGGATCTCCGCAATGTCCGTCGCCTGATCCCCGATGCGCTCCATGTCTGTGACCATCTTAAGAGCCGCCGATATCCTTCGCAGGTCAGCCGCTACAGGCTGCTGCCGCAGAAGAAGCTGAATACAGGCCGCCTCCACCGAATGTTCCTTTGTATCGATCTCCTTCTCCAGAGCGCTTATCTCCCTTACGTGAGAGTCGCGCATCTCATCTGAATCCAGCAGACGGCACGTTTTCATGATCGCTCTCTCACAGAGCTTTCCAAGCTCAAGCACTTCATTTTGAAGCTGCTCAAGCTGCTGCATATACCGCTCTCTCATATCATCCGAACCTCCCTGTAATATACTCTTCTGTTTTCTTGTTCTTAGGCATAGAAAACAGCGTCATCGTGTCATCGTACTCCACCACTTCTCCAAGCAGGAAAAATGCTGTTTTATCAGAAATACGCGCTGCCTGCTGCATATTGTGCGTCACCATGACGATCGTATATTTTGATTTGAGCTCCATTGCAAGGTCTTCGATCCTTGAAGTCGAGATGGGATCGAGCGCGGAGGTCGGCTCGTCCATCAAAAGCACTTCAGGCTCTACTGCCAGAGCGCGTGCAATGCACAGTCTCTGCTGCTGTCCGCCGGACATTCCCAGCGCGCTCTTTTTGAGACGGTCTTTTACCTCGTCCCAGATCGCAGCGTCGCGGAGCGCCTTCTCCACGATCGCATCGAGTCTTGCTTTTGACCGGATACCGTGTGTCCTCGGTCCGTATGCAATATTATCATAAATGCTCATCGGAAACGGATTCGGTTTCTGGAATACCATACCTACACGCTTTCTCAAATGGTTGACGTCCATAGTTCCATAGATGTCCTCTCCGTCCAGAAGCAGCTCTCCCGTGATCTTACACCCCTCCACGAGATCGTTCATTCTGTTTAAGGATTTGAGCAGCGTCGATTTGCCGCATCCGCTCGGTCCGATAAAAGCTGTGATCTTATTCGCCGGGATCTCCAGATCTATGTCCTTCAGCGCATGAAAATCACCATAATATAAATTCGTGTCTCTAATATCTATTTTTCCCATGTCCTATCCTCAATCTCTTTCATTTCCTGTCGAAACTCCGGCTATCCGCCGCGCGATCAGCGCAGAAATGCCGTTTAGCGCCAGTACAAATACGAGCAGCACGACCGCCGTCGCATACGCCTGATCCATGTAGAGTCCCTCCGTCGAAAGCACATACATATGTACGGCAAGCGACCGTCCCGAACCCATCAGATTCTCCGGAACCTTTGCTACCGATCCTGCGGTATACAAAAGCGCCGCCGTCTCTCCGACGATCCTGCCCGTCGCCAGTACCACACCGGAGAGGATTCCGGGGATCGCACTCGGAAGTACGACGCGAAAGATCGTGCGCAGTTTGCCTGCACCGAGTCCGAACGATGCTTCACGGTACGTATCCGGTACGCCAAGCAGCGCCTCCTCCGTCGTACGAATGATAAGCGGCAGGATCATGA
>CATZPU010000074.1 GCA_958422845.1 uncultured Lachnospiraceae bacterium
TCTATTTCGTACATTCGTATTATCTGGAAGCGGAAGATGAGAAGATCGTGACGGCGTCGGCGGAGTATGCGGTGCATATTCATGCATCGATCGAGCAGGGAAATGTATTCGCGTGTCAGTTCCATCCGGAAAAGAGCAGTGATGTAGGTCTGGCAATTCTGAAAAACTTTATCGAGCTGTAGGGAGGGACGAAGGATATGTTTACGAAGCGGATTATTCCATGCCTTGATGTACACAACGGGCGTGTTGTAAAGGGAGTTAATTTTGTTAACTTAAGAGACGCCGGAGATCCGGTGGAGATCGCGGCTGCTTACGACAAGGCAGGAGCGGATGAACTCGTTTTTCTTGATATTACGGCTTCCTCTGATGCGCGCAGTACGGTAGTTGAGATGGTGCGCGAGGTCGCAAAGAAGGTATTTATTCCGTTTACGGTAGGCGGCGGCATTCGTACGGTGGATGATTTCCGGCTTCTGCTTCGGGAAGGAGCAGATAAGATCTCTGTCAATTCGGCTGCGATCATGAATCCGCAGCTTATCCGTGATGCAGCGGAAAAATTCGGCAGCCAGTGCGTTGTCGTGGCGATCGACGCGAGGAGGCGGGAGGACGGCAGCGGCTGGAATATATACAAAAACGGCGGACGAGTCGATATGGGGATCGACGCGGTAGAGTGGGCGATGCAATGCGACCGGCTCGGCGCGGGAGAGATTCTGCTTACGAGCATGGACTGTGACGGTACAAAAGCAGGGTACGATATTGAGCTTACAAGGACGATCGCGCAGAACGTTTCGATTCCGGTCATTGCCTCAGGAGGCGCGGGAACGAAGGAGCATTTTTACGATGCTCTGACAGACGGAGCGGCTGACGCAGCGCTTGCGGCTTCCCTGTTTCATTATAAAGAACTGGAGATACGTGAGGTGAAGCAGTATCTTCGGGAGCGCGGCGTATCGGTGCGTCTGTAGATGCCGGAATATCCCGTCTGTCGCATTGCTGAAAGCGTTGGAGTTCAGACAGGGACAGAAAAGGTATCTTTGATGAAAATGGAGGAACACACATTGAATATAACGATCGAAAAAGCGTCTCCGGCAGACGCGGCAGCGTTTTTGGAGTTTTTAAAGATTGCCGGTGCGCAGACAGACAACCTTACCTTTGGTGCGGAAGGATTGCCGCTCTCAGAAGAAGACGAGGCTGCTTTTCTGGCGCAGATGGAGGATTCCAAGGACTCCGTGATGCTCGTCGCAAAGGCGGATGAAGCGATCATCGGAACTGCTAGCTTAAGCCGCCTGCCGCGGCGAATGAGCCATCGCGGAGAGCTTTGTATTGCTGTAGCCAAGGAATACTGGAACAAAGGAATAGGCAGCAGGCTTTTAGAGAATATCCTTGCATTTGCAAAGGAGAATTCTTTTGAAGTGCTCGATCTGCAGGTGCGCAGCGACAACGTGCGGGCGATTCGTCTTTATGAGAAATTCAGATTTCAAAAGACCGGTACGCATCCGGCATTTTTTAAGATGGACGGGCAGTACATTGCTTTTGACTATATGTCTCTGAAACTGTGAGGTAAGAGTAGGCAGAATGAATTTTTTAAGGAGATCTCCGGTTCTTTTAGAACTAAAGAATATAGAAAAGGAAGAAGAAAAATTAAGAAAACATGCCGGGCAGGAGAAGGGTTCTAAGTGGAAGGAAGCTCTGGAAGAGCGGATTCCGCAAAAGGTACTTGTAAATCTGAAAAAAGCGTTTGGGAAAGCGTTTGAACTGGTATTTGAAAAGGGTACGGGAATCATCGAGAAAACTTATCCGAAAGAAGAAATGGAAAAAGATTTTCAGATTCAGGATTATGCATTTGAGTTAAAGGGGAAGCGGAAAGAATTAAAGAAAATGAAGGCTGCTTCATCAAAAAGAAATTTAAAGAATCTGACGATCAGTACAGTAGAAGGCGCCGGACTTGGTTTTTTAGGGATCGGGCTTCCTGATATTGCAGTGTTTACCGGAATGATATTAAAAGGTACGTATGAGACAGCGCTGCATTACGGCTTCGCTTATGATACGCTTGAAGAGCGATTGTTTCTTTTGAAGCTTCTGGAGGCATCGGTAAGCAAAGGGGAAGTGTGGAAACGATGCAACGAAGAGGCAGACCGGATGATAGAGGATCTTGTTTCACGGCAAAGTGCGTCACAGGGGCAGTCATTGCAGCAGAGCGTATCAGAGGGACAGTCATCACGGCAGAGCGTATCAGAGGGGCAGTCGTCACAGCAGGGTGCAGCAGAACAGTTGGCGAAAACAGCAGACGCTTTTGCCGTGGATATGCTTGCTGCAAAGTTTATTCAGGGACTTCCGATCATCGGTATCGCAGGAGGACTTTCTAATCCGGTGTATTACAGCAGGATCATGAAATATGTGCAGCTCAAGTATCGAAAAAGGTATCTGAAAAGCAAGGCAGGGAAACAGATATAGAAAAATTAGAATGAGAGCAGGGCGAAATAAGGCAGACTCATAATACAGGAAGAGTAGCCGAGATAAAGGAAAATACAACAGAAAAAAGACAAGGAGGACGATCGCGTATGCCGCCGATTTCAAATGACTGGCTTATTCCGCTGAAACCGGAATTTAGCAAGCCGTATTATGCAAAATTGTATCAGAAAGTAAATGAGGAGTACAGGACGCAGGTGATCTATCCGCCTGCCGATGATATTTTTAATGCGTTTGCTTACACACCGCTTGAGAAGGTGAAGGTCGTGATCCTCGGACAGGACCCGTATCACGGCGACGGACAGGCCCATGGACTGTGTTTTTCCGTCAAGCCGGAGGTGGACATTCCGCCGTCTCTTGTGAATATCTATCAGGAACTGCACGAGGACTGCGGATGCTACATACCGAATAACGGTTATCTCAAAAAATGGGCGCAGCAAGGTGTGTTTATGCTTAATACAGTTCTGACGGTGCGCGCGCATCAGGCAAATTCACACCGCGGGATCGGCTGGGAAGAGTTTACCGATGCAGCGATCCGTATTCTGAATGAGCAGGATCGCCCAATCGTATTTATTCTGTGGGGACGTCCGGCACAGATGAAAAAATCCATGCTGAACAATCCGAAGCATCTGATCCTCGAAGCGCCGCATCCGAGTCCGCTTTCTGCATACCGTGGCTTTTTCGGCAGCAGACCGTTCTCAAGGGCAAATAAATTTTTGGAGCAAAACGGCGCAGAGCCGATCGACTGGCAGATCGAAAATATAGAAAAATGATAGAATACGATATTGTCAGAGATTATATTGTCTCGCCTGCCGAGATGATGAAAATCCTCAAAGAGGGAAAAGATAAAAAGCAATAATATAAGAAAAGCGCTGCAGCACCAGCATCAGGAGCCGGTTTTGCAGCGCTTTATCTATGTATTATTTTTTCAGGTTCTTCTGTGCAGTCGAGAGCATCAGCTTGATGCGGTTTAGCTGATTGACCTCGCTTGCGCCCGGATCGTAGTCGATCGCTACGATGTTGGAGAGCGGATACTGTCTGCGCAGTTCTTTGATGACGCCCTTGCCTACTACGTGGTTCGGCAGGCAGGCGAAAGGCTGTGTGCAGACGATATTGTTGACGCCGGAGTGGATAAGCTCCAGCATTTCTCCGGTGAGGAACCAGCCCTCGCCCGTCTGATTGCCGAGTGATACGATGTCCTGCGCCATCTCGCTCAAGTGCTCGATGCTTGGCGGAGCGTCAAAATGCACGCTCTTTTTCAGCTCGTCGGCTGCCGCAGAGCGCAGCTTTTCGAGTACGTAGATACCGAAGTTGGCGATCATCGCGGATTTTTTCTTTGTGCCGAGATACTCGCTCTTAAAATTCTGGTTGTAGAAGCAGTAGAGCAGGAAATCCATAAGGTCGGGCACAACTGCCTGTGCGCCTTCTGCTTCGAGCAGATCGACGAGATGGTTATTTGCCGCGGGCATGAATTTCACAAGGATCTCTCCGACGATACCGACCTGCGGTTTTTTCTCATCTGTGATAGGAAGCTGATCGAATTCCTGAATGATCTCACGGCACATTTTCCGAAACTGGCTGTAGGTCGGCTTTCCGGAAACAAATGCGCAGCAGCGTTTTTCCCACTTATGGAACAGTTCGTTCGCAGAGCCGGAAACCTGCTCATACGGGCGCATCCGGTAAAGGCAGCGCATGAAGATATCGCCGAATACGAGGGCGAACATGGCGCGTTTGACCATCTGATAGCTGATCGAGAAGCCCGGATTGCTCTCAAGACTGCTTAAGTTCAGGGAGATGACCGGAATATCCGGTATTCCCGCTTTTTGCAGCGCGCGTCGGATGAAGCCGACATAGTTGGAAGCGCGGCAGCCTCCGCCGGTCTGCGTCATGATGACGGCGGTACGGCTTAAGTCGTATTTACCTGAGAGCAGAGCCTCCATGATCTGTCCGACAACCATCAAAGAGGGATAGCATGCGTCGTTATTTACGTATTTCAGTCCGACGTCGACCGCTCTGCGATTATCATTTCTGAGCAGTTCAAGGTGGTAGCCGGATGCGTTAAGCGCCGCTTCGACCATTCCGAAATGGATCGGAGACATCTGCGGACAGAGGATCGTGTAATTTTTGCGCATCTCCTTTGTAAAGACAGCGCGGTCGATGTTTGCAGGCATGACCTGACGCGGTTTTTCATTATTCTTTTTGCGCACACGGATCGCGGAGATCAGGGAGCGGATACGGATCTTCGCCGCGCCGAGATTGTTGACTTCGTCGATCTTCAGACAGGTATAGATCTTGCCTGACCGTGAGAGGATGTCGTTTACCTCATCAGTCGTGACGGCGTCCAGACCGCAGCCAAAGGAGTTGAGTTGGATCAGATCGAGATCCTCGCGTGTTTTTACGTAATTGGCAGCGGCGTACAGCCTGCTGTGGTACATCCACTGGTCGAGTACCATCAGCGGACGCTCGACCGGATTTAAGTGAGAAATAGAATCCTCTGTCAGTACCGCCATACCGAACGAATTGATCAGCTCCGGTATGCCGTGATTGATTTCCGAATCTATATGGTAAGGGCGGCCTGCGAGTACGATACCGTGGCGGCCGGTCTCTTCCAGATACCGAAGCGTCTCCTCACCCTTTTTGTACATCGCTTCGCGCGTATGTGTCAGCTCGTCCCAGCCGGCCTTTGCGGCAGCTTCAATTTCTTCAGCGGGGATGTCAGGAAAAGCCTTTTTCAGACGTTCTGTTACCGTATCGAGGTTTGTAAATGCGATAAACGGGTTCTCAAAACGGATGTTTTCTGTGCGAAGACCTTCCACGTTGTTTTTAATGTTTTCCGCATAAGAGGTAACGATCGGGCAGTTGTAGTGGTTCGGCGCGTCTTTAAACTCTGTACGTTCATAAGGAATGCACGGGTAAAAGATGTATTTAATGCCCTTGCGGATCAGCCATTCTACGTGTCCGTGTGCGAGCTTTGCGGGATAGCACTCGGATTCACTGGGGATCGACTCGATGCCAAGCTCATATATTTTCCGTGTGCTTGGCGGCGAGAGGATCACACGATACTTAAGCGTCGTGAAGAAACGGAACCAGAACGGGTAGTTCTCGTACATATTCAGGACGCGCGGAATACCTACGATGCCGCGCGTGGCTTCATCTTCAGGCAGCGGCTCATAGGAAAACAGCAGCTTGTTTTTAAATTCAAACAGATTCGGTACGTGATCCTTGTTTCGTTCTTTGCCGATGCCGCGCTCGCAGCGGTTGCCGCTTACGAACTGGCGGCCGCCGGAAAAACGGTTGATCGTCAGACGGCACTGGTTTGTACAGCCCTTGCATTTTGCCATGGAGGTTGTGTACTGCAGGGCATTGATGCGGTCGATCGGCAGCATCGTTGTCTGCATACCCTCCTGATACCGTTCGCGCGCGATAAGCGCGGCTCCGAAAGCGCCCATGATACCTGCGATATCCGGTCGGATCGCTTCGCAGCCTGCGATCTTTTCAAAGCTTCGCAGTACGCCGTCATTGTAGAACGTGCCGCCCTGAACAACAATGTGTTTTCCGAGTTCAGACGCATCAGATACTTTGATTACTTTGTAAAGAGCATTTTTGATAACGGAGTATGCAAGTCCTGCCGATATATCGGGAACCTCAGCGCCTTCTTTCTGCGCCTGCTTTACCTTTGAATTCATAAATACGGTACACCGCGTGCCGAGGTCGATCGGGTGTTTTGCAAAAAGCGCCGCTTTCGCAAAATCCTGTACGGAATAATTCAGTGATTTGGCAAACGTTTCAATGAAGGAGCCGCAGCCGGAGGAGCAGGCTTCATTGAGCTGAACGCTGTCGACGGTGTGATTTTTGATC
>CATZPU010000075.1 GCA_958422845.1 uncultured Lachnospiraceae bacterium
TCGGAGCATATACAGAATATTTTTGGACAGTTTGACCAGTACGTCAAAAAGATCGAACGGTCGCTTCAGGTGACTGTCTTAAATCGTGACGGAGTAATACGGATACTTGGAAGCCCTGTGAATACGATAAAGGCAAAAAATATTCTGGAAAGTCTGTATGAGCTGTCTCTAAACGGGACCGAGATCACAGAACAGAATGTCAACTATGCGATCGCATTGTCATGGGAGGAAAAGGAAGCCTCTCTGGCGGAAATTGACAGCGACTGTATCTGCCATACGATAAACGGCAAGCCGATCAAGCCAAAGACGATCGGACAGAAAGCGTACGTGGACGCGATACGCAAGAAGATGATCGTATTCGGAACGGGACCTGCGGGTACGGGCAAGACGTATCTCGCTATGGCTATGGCGATCACTGCATTTAAGAACGACGAGGTAGGGCGCATCATTCTGACGAGACCTGCGATCGAGGCGGGGGAAAAGCTCGGATTTCTTCCGGGCGATCTGCAAAGCAAAGTCGATCCGTATCTGCGACCGCTGTACGATGCGCTGTATCAGATCATGGGGCCGGACAGCTTCCTTAAGAATATGGAGAAGGGGCTGATCGAGGTGGCGCCTCTTGCGTATATGCGCGGACGGACGCTTGACAATGCGTTTATCATTCTCGATGAAGCGCAGAATACGTCGCCTGCCCAGATGAAGATGTTTCTGACGCGTATCGGTTTTGGCTCAAAGGTAGTCGTGACGGGAGACCAGACGCAAAAAGACTTGGCGCCGGGCGCGCCGTCGGGACTTGATACGGCGATGAAAGTGCTGGCGAAGGTGGATGACATCAGTTTTTGTACGATGACGAGCAAGGACGTCGTGCGCCATCCGCTCGTGCAGAAGATCGTCAATGCGTACGAGGAGTACGAAAAGAGAGAAAAAAAGCGTGAACCGCGCAGGCGTGACACAGGAGGAAGATAAATGACGGTTGAGTTTGAAAATGAAAGCGGGAGAGAGCTTGGGCTTGCGCTTTATGAAATTGCGGAAGAAGTCATTTCCTGCGCTCTTGATTATATGGACTGTCCGTATGAGGCGGCGGTAAGCCTGCTGATCACAGACGATGAAGAGATCCGTCGGATCAATTTGGAACAGAGAGGAATCGACAGCGCGACGGACGTGCTTTCCTTTCCGATGACGCAGTATGAGATCCCCGGAGATTTTGATTTCCTTGAGGAAGAGGGAGTGGACTGCTTTGATCCGGAAAGCGGTGAACTGATGCTTGGAGATATTGTAATATCAGCGGACAAGGTATCAGAGCAGGCGGATAAATACGGTCATTCCGTAAAGCGTGAGTATGCTTTTCTGATCACGCACAGCATTCTCCATCTGATCGGCTACGATCATATGACGCCGGAGGATGCCGCTCAGATGGAAGCGCTTCAGGAAGAGATTCTTACGAAAATGAACATCACAAGATAAGGAGGATATATTTATGAAGAATAAGCTTTTGAAAAAAACGATCGTGACTTTTGCGGCGGCAGGTATGCTGCTTGGAAGCCTTGCGGGAAGCATGACAGTTTCCGCAGAGGAGAATGGAATGGTGCGCAGCTTCCTGACAGGAAAAGAGGTGCCGGAGTCTATAGGCCGCACGCGTCCGATCTCAGTTATGATCAATAATATTGAAAATGCACTTCCGCAGTCGGGAATCGCAAATGCGGAGATCGTCTATGAAGCGCCGGTAGAGGGCGGCATCACGCGTCTGATGGGCATTATGGAGGACTATCAGGACGTAGAGCGTATCGGTTCGGTCAGAAGCAGCCGCGAGTATTACGTGTATTTTGCACGTGAGTTCGATTCCTTTTATCTGCACTTCGGACAGGCATGGTATGCGCTTGAGCTTCTCTGGCGTGACGATACGCTGAATTTAAGCGGTCTTGAGGATGCGGGACACGGCGAGGGAGACCTTGTATATTACAGAAGCGATGACTTTGAGGCTCCGCACAATGTATTTACGAACTATGAAAAGATTCAGGAAGGCATCGATTTCCGCGGATATTCCCGCGATTATTCCGACGCATATCTGGCACAGAACGGACATTATAAGTTTGCGCAGGACGGCGCTCCGGTACTGCTCGAAAACGGTCAGGATGCGACGTACGTAGCTCCGGGTTATGACTACAACGATCCGTACTTTACGTACGATCCTGCTACGGAAAAATATACGAGACATCAGCTTGGCGCGCAGCAGATCGACAAGCTTACGGGCAATCCGCTTCAGTATGACAATATCCTGATCCAGTACTGTTCATGGAGTCCGCAGGTTGACTCCGATACATACCTGAATATTGACGTATTAAGCGGCGGAACAGGTAAATACATCACAAAGGGCAAAGCGATTGATGTGACATGGAGCAAGGAAGGCGCTACAACGGCAGATCCGTTTGCACAGGGCAACTTCAATCCGACACGCTATTATGATGCGGACGGAAACGAGATCACGCTGAATCAGGGAAAGACATGGGTATGTATCGTGCTTGATACCGAGAGCGATGATGTGGTGATCAGCGCGGAATAAAATAATGACGGATGGGTTATGAGGTCTAACGTGAAAGAAAAAAGGAAAACCGGAAAAAATTTTTTGGTGCAGGGTACGATCCTTGCAGCGGCGTCCATTATTGCCAAGATCATCGGTCTTGTATACAGGATACCGCTGCAGAATACGCTCGGAAACGAGGGAGTCAGCTACTACAGCACCTCCAATGAAATATATGCGATCCTTCTGATGATCTCGTGCTTTAATCTGCCTCTGGCAGTATCAAAGCTCGTTTCAGAAAGGATCCATAAAGGTGAATACCGCAACGCGCACAAGGTGTTTTTGTGCGCGGTGCGGTTTGCGCTTGTAGTCGGAGGCGGTCTTGCTTTGATCGCATACATTTTTGCAGGCGTCATCACAAAATATCTGATGTCCTTCGATCTGGCAGTATATGCGCTGCGCGTGCTCGCGCCGGCGATCTTTATCTCTGCGATCATAGGAACGTTCCGAGGGTATTTTCAGGGCTATTCCAATATGGTCCCGACTGCGGTATCGCAGGTGATCGAGCAGCTCGTAAATGCCGTTGTCACACTTGTCTGTGCCGATATTATGTACAGCTACGGCATGACTCTTGCGGCAAAAGAAGGGAACGCTTCGCTTGCTCCCGCATGGGGAGCGGCAGGAGGCACCTTCGGTACTGTTGCGAGCATTACGGTGGCGCTTCTGTTTATGATGTTTATCTATACCGCGCAGAAGAGTACGCTGCGTAGAAATCTGAGACGCGATCAGAGTTCTCATTCTGAGCCGACTCAGTTCATCTACAGGCAGCTTGTCTGGACGATTCTTCCGGTTATTCTAAGTACGGTGATCTACAATATCAGCAACGTAGCCGATCAGGGTATCTTCAATAAAGTACTGAAAGGACAGGGATACACTGCTTCGCAGTACGGTTCGATCTGGGGCATCTATTCCGGTCAGTTCCGTGTGCTGATGAATGTGCCGCTTGCGCTTGCTTCCTGCATGGCTCCGGCGATCGTACCGTCTCTTACGGCGGCAATGGCGAAGCGGAGCAAAGGGGAAGCCCGCGCCAAGATACGAATGTCGATCCGCTTTACGATGATCCTGACGATCCCGTGTGCAGTCGGCATGGCGGCGCTCGCAAAGCCGATCATCACGATGCTGTTTTCTCAGGAGACAGGTACGCCGCTTTCCGCAGGCATTTTGCAGTCAGGCGCGCTTATGATCGTGCTGTACGCGCTTTCCACGCTTACGACAGGTATTCTGCAGGGACTTGGGCAGCTGAAGCAGCCGCTTATCAATTGCAGTATTGCTCTTGTGATCCATTTTATTGCGCTGTATCTTCTTCTTACGGCAGCAAACTTAAATATTTACGCAGTGATCTATTCCAATATTTTATTTGCGCTGCTTGTATGTATCTTAAACGCTGCGTGCATCAGACGTTTTATCCATTACAGACAGGAGTGGTACAAGACTTTCGCGGTGCCTGCGATCGCCTCTGTCATCATGGGCGCGGCTGTTTATCTTGTCTACTCTGTATTCCATCTGTTTGCAGGAAATACGATCTCGACCGTGATCGCAATACTCATGGGCGTAGTCGTATACGGAGTAGGGCTTGTATCGTTTAAGGGAATTTCGATCGACGAGATCGCAATGTTTCCGAAGGGACACCTGATCATTAAGGTGCTCCACCGGAGCGGACTTGTAAAATAAAATACGGGGAACATTATGAAAAACAGAGAACATTTGAGAGATAAAAAACGAATCGTCGTGAAGATCGGAAGCTCTTCGATCACGCATCCTGAAACGGGAGCGCTGAATCTGACAAAGCTTGAGATCCTTGTGCGGGAGCTGTGCGATCTGAAAAATGCGGGAAAAGACGTTATACTTGTCTCTTCCGGCGCGATCGCGGTAGGCCGTCAGACGATAGGTTTTCACCACCGTCCGAAAAATGTCGCTGAAAAGCAGGCGTGCGCCGCGATCGGGCAGGCTCAGCTTATGATGATATATCAGAAGCTTTTCAGTGAGTACGGACATCAGGCGGCGCAGGTTCTGATGACGAAGGATACCATGATGGACAACTTAAGCCGCCGCAATGCGAAAAATACCTTTGATGAGCTTCTGGCTCTCGGCGCGATTCCGATCGTCAATGAAAACGATACGGTATCGACGTATGAGATCCAGTTCGGAGACAATGATACGCTTTCTGCGATCGTTGCCGCGCTAGTCGGAGCGGACATGCTGCTCCTTCTTTCAGACATCGACGGGCTGTATACGGACGATCCGCGCCAAAATAAGCAGGCTGAGTTTATTGATTACGTAGAAACGCTGAATGAGCATCTGATGCAGATGGGAAAGGGCGCAGGAAGCGACGTCGGTACAGGCGGAATGGCGACGAAGCTCTCGGCAGCCAAGATCGCGACGGCATCGGGCGCAGATATGGTGATCGCGAATGGAGACGATTTTCATGCGATCCACCGCATCATGCAGGGGATGCCGGTCGGAACGCTTTTTCAGGGAAAACACAAGGAAGATTTTTTCCTGATCGATATATTGGAAAATGAATTTTAACGGAGGACGAATACAATGATAGATCAGAAAAAGCTGGACCGCATCAACGAGCTGGCACGCAGGGCAAAGGCGGAAGGTCTGACGGAAGAGGAAAAGAAAGAGCAGCAAAAGCTCCGGCAGGAATACATAGAGGCAGTCCGTGCAAATCTGCGCGGACAGCTCAACAATATCGATATTATCAACAAAGACGGCAAGATTGAAAATCTGGGTGAAAAATATGGAAAAAAAGGAAATTAGGAAACTTGTATTTTCCAGAAGAAAAGAAATGACAGAAATGCAGGTCGGGGAAAAAAGCCGCGTCATCTGTGAAAAGATCATGTCTCTGGCTGAGTTTAGAAATGCAGAAGCCGTGTACGTTTATATGGACTGCAAAAACGAAGTGTCCACGAGAATGTTGATCGAAGAGTCGTGGAAGCTCGGCAAAAAAGTCGCCGCCCCAAAGGTCTGCGGCGACGATATGACGTTTTACTATATTTCTTCTTTTGACGACGTTGCTCCGGGATATTATGACATTCCTGAGCCTGTCACGGGCGAGGAGGCTTCCTGCGAGGATGCGCTTTTGATCGTTCCGGGCGTAGGGTTTGATGCGAAGCGTCACCGCTGTGGTTACGGAAAGGGCTTTTACGACCGTTATCTGGCTGCGCATCCTTCTCATACGACGGTTGCCGCCGCATTTGAGATGCAGATGATGGACGATGTTCCCTCGCAGGAGCACGACATTCTTCCGCAGTATCTGATCACGGAGGAGCGTTTTTTTGCAGACGCAAAAGTTCTGCTTGAGACGATCGGAAAAAATGCAAAAGAAGCAGAACCGAAGCTTCGCTCCTTATCTGCGGGCGATAAAAATAAGGCGCTTTTGCAGGCGGCAGCGGATATTGAAGCATACCGTGAGGAGATTCTTCTGGCAAATGAGGCGGATATCAAAAATGCGCGTGCGAACCATATGCCGGAGGGGCTTGTCGACCGGCTTTTGTTAAATGATGCGAGGATCGAAGGTATGGCAGAGGGGCTGCGCCAGATCGCCCGTCTCGACGATCCGGTCGGTGAGGTCATCGGTATGAAAAAGCGTCCGAACGGTCTTATGATCGGACAAAAGCGCGTCCCGCTCGGTGTGGTCGGAATCATCTACGAATCGCGTCCGAACGTTACGGCAGACGCTTTCGGTCTTTGCTTTAAGACGGGAAATGCCGTGATATTAAAGGGCGGAAGCG
>CATZPU010000076.1 GCA_958422845.1 uncultured Lachnospiraceae bacterium
ATCTGATCCGGCGGATGACTTCTACGCCGTCCATATCCGGCAGCCCCAGATCGAGCAGCACAATGTCAGGATTGTGGGAGGAGGCGTCAAGAATCGCCGTTTCCCCGTTTCCAGCTGCCAGATAACGGTAATCGTGCGCTTTCAGCGTTGTCGTGATCAGGTTTTTCACCGACACATCGTCTTCTACGACTAATATTGATAATTTATTCATGTAACTGAACCTCCTCTACCGGTAATGAAAATGTAAATACGGAACCGTGCGGTACATTGTCGCGAACGCTTATCGTTCCGCCGTGCGCATTCACAATAGACTTGCACAGCGAAAGTCCCAGACCAAGGCTCCGCCTGCTGTCAGCAATGCGGTTCGCACCGCTGTAAAACATATCAAACACCTGCTTCTTATTCTCATCAGGAATGCCCGCACCGTCGTCTGCGATCGAGATGACCGCCCACTGCCCTTCTTTTCCTGTTGAAATATGAATATGTGAACCGGCAGGCGTGTATTTGATCGCGTTATCCACAAGGTTGATAAGAACCTGCACGATAAGTTTGGCGTCCATCTTTGCAAGCAGCAGATCGTCCTGATTTTCTGCCGTGATCACATGCTCCGACTGCAGACGATTCACATGGCGCAGCGCCTCCTGCACGACCTCGTCCACAAGCTCTGCCGACATATTCAGATTCAGCCTGCCCTCCTCAAGCCGTGTGACAGACAGAAGATTTTCCACGAGATTGATCAGCCACATAGAATCATCGTAAATATCCTGATATACCCTCATCTTCGTCCTTTCGTCGATCGAATCTCCATTCGACAAAAGATTACTGGCATTTCCCGAGATCGAGGTGAGCGGCGTGCGCAGATCATGCGAGATCGCACGGAGCAGATTTGCGCGAAGCTGCTCATTTTTTGCAAGGATCGCAGCCGCTTCCTTTTCTTTCGCGTTTTTCTTATTTTCCAGCGCAAGCGCACATTCGCCGAGAATAGACAGCAGAATACTGTTCTCAAATGCGTCCAAAGGCTGTTCCCCCACCGCGATCCCGACAACGCCGTATACGGAATCATTGACGCGGATCGCCAGATACAAACATTTGGCGTCCGAAAAAGTCTGCGTCGTAGCGCCTGCATGCTTATTATTCTTAAGCGCCCACAGCGCGACCTCTCTTTCTCCGGCATACTCTGCACGGCTCCCTGCTCCGCCCTGCTTTTCTCCGGCATGCTCCGCACGGTTTTCTTTGCCGTCCTGTTTTTCCCTGACGTACTCCTCCGCGCCCTCTTCCTCTTCTGCCGGAAAAAATACCGGCTCCAGAAGGTTCTCTCCTTCGGACGGATACACGATAATATCACGGTCTAACAGCTTTACAAGCTGATGCGCCGTGTCGGATATGATCTCTTCTTTATTTTTTGCCTGCTGCAAAAGCTGATTCGTATCAAACAGCACCTTTGTACGAAATGCTGCCCGTGCCGACTGCTTGGCGCTCGTTTTCATTCTGGCAGCCAGTGTTCCCGTGAGAAAAGCCGCCATAAACATGATCAGGAACGTGACCGGATAGCCCTGATCGTACGCCCGCAGGGTAAACTTCGGAACCGTAAACAGGAAGTTAAACACGAGTACGCTGACGATAGCCGCGATCAGGCTGTAGATCCTGTGTACCGTCACGACAGAAATGATCAGCACTGCCAACACATATACCGTGATAATGTTCGCTTCCGCAAAACCGAAATCTTCAAACAGATACCCCAGTCCGCTCGCCGCCGCAAGTATCCCGACACATTTTAAAATGTCTGCCGCCGAAAATACGATGCTTCTTCTCCTCTTTGCCCGATAAGCCGCTATCCCGTCCGTCTGATCCGGTATAATATGCACATCGACATTCGGCGCATTTGCAATAAGCTGCTCGGTCAGCGGCAGTCTGCCGAACAGATGACGCCGCGCCGCCGCGCTTCTTCCGATCACGATCTTCGAAACGCCGGACAGACGGGCAAATTCTGCGATCTGAAACGGTACGTCCTCTCCGTACACCGTCTCGATCGCCGCGCCGAGCTGCTGCGCAAGGTGCATATTTGACCGCAGCCTCTTTTTGTCAGCCTCGTTCATAAAAGCAAAATCCGACGTTTCCACAAATATCGCCGTAAATGCTCCCCGAAAGGCATTTGCCATACGGGCTGCCGTCCGTATGATCTTCTTATTAGACGGAGAGGGCGAGAGACATACCAGAATGTGTTCGTCTGTGTGGTAATCACTGTTGCTCCTTATCCTTTCGATCTCGGTCAGACGGTTCACGCGGTCTGCACAGCGGCGCAGCGCGATCTCTCTTAAGGCAGTCAGTTTCTCAATGGTAAAAAAATTCTCTACCGCCCTCTCCGCCTGCTCCTTCGCATATATTTTGCCGGAATTCATCCGCTCGATCAGCTCCTGCGGCTCAATATCCACAAGCTCTACCTGATCTGCATCGTCAAATACAAAATCAGGAATCCGCTCCTGCACCATTGTCCCTGTAATGGAAGCGACCGTATCATTCAGGCTCTCAATATGCTGCACATTGACTGTAGTATAAACATCAATGCCTGCTTTCAGCAGTTCCAGTACGTCCTGATACCGCCTGCTGTGCCGGCATCCTGATGCGTTCGTATGCGCAAGCTCATCGATCAGGATAAGCTGCGGCTTTCTGCGGATCGCGCCGTCAAGATCCAGTTCCTGAAGCGAAACGCCATTCTCCTTGACAGAAAGCCTTGGAAGCATTTCCAATCCCTTGCACAGCGCCTCTGTCTGCGGCCGGTTATGCGCATCTACATAACCGACCGCCACATCAACGCCTCTTCGCTTTGCCGCAAGGGCAGCCTTTACCATCGTATACGTTTTTCCCGCGCCTGCCGCATAACCGAAAAATATTTTCAAGTGCCCTTTATACTGCCTGATCTCTTCCATGCAATCACCCTTTTCCAGTAGAAATCTGCCGTTTTCGCAATTATCTTATCACATTTTTATCCCTGTTTCCTCTGTTTTGTCACAGGAATGTGATTCTTCGTCATAATCGGGCATCCGCAGATTTTCCTCAAAGAAACGATCCAGCTTTTTCATCACGAAATAACCGGCGGTAAAAAACACTGCCATTGTACACAGCAAAACCAGCTCTTCCATCTCCATCACTCCCACGTATAAAATCGCGCATAAAACGCAAGCAAACTAAAACGCATGAACGGAAAACGTCTGAAATCATTAAATATGGAAGCACTTCTGTATATCCTTAATGCTCCCCAGTACGAGCATCGTACTGTCATCGGGCAGGCACGTTGTTGACCTGATATTCAGATCCATGATTCCGTTATGTTTAAATCCCATAATATTGATATTGTGCTTATTTCTGATGTCAAGCTGACCGACGGTCTTTCCCACCCAGCCCTTTGGGATCGATATTTCAAAAATCGCATGCCCTTCATCAAGCTCAATATAGTCCAGAATGTGATCTGCGCTGTAGCGGATCGCCGTCCATGCGGCAAGCTGCTTCTCAGGATATACCACTTCATCCGCACCGTTTTTCAACAGAAACTTTGCGTGGACATCGCGCGCCGCCCTTGACACGACGTACTTTGCGCCCAGATCCTTAAGCAGGGAGGTCGTCTCCAGAGAGCTCTGAAAATTATCGCCGATTGCAACAATACAGATGTCAAAATTGCGCACGCCGAGCGATTCCATAAACTCCTCATCCGTACTGTCCCCGATCTGAGCGTTCGTCACATACGGAAGCACGGCATTTACCCGCTTTTCCTCCCTGTCTACCGCCATCACCTGATGGTGCAGCTCGTCAAGCTTCATTGCAATATGTCTTCCGAATCTTCCTAGTCCTACAAGTAAAATTGATTTCATCATTGTCTTTTTCTCCTTTTCTTACGCGACAGCGTTTGGTCACTGCCTCTTTGCCTTACTTTACCCGACCGTAATTTTTTCCTGCGGAAGTTTTGCATTTGTTCCTCTGCGCTCCGCAAAAGCCGCAAAGATCAGCGTCAGTCCTCCTACGCGGCCAAAAAACATCAGGCCGATCAGAATTGCCCTTGAAATGCCGCCAAGCTGCGGTGTGATCCCAAGAGAAAGCCCTACTGTACCGATCGCAGAGCTTGTCTCAAACAGCGCCGATACCAGAGGAATCCGCTCAATGGAGCTGATCACCATACCGCCGCCCAGAAACAAGGTTACATACATCAGCAGAATCGTGGCGGCATTTTTTACGGCGTCATCGGAAATGCGCCTGCCGTAAAAGTGTGCGGACTCTTTCTGCTTAAATACTGCCAGCGTCGAAGAAAACAGCACAGCCACAGTCGTCGTTTTCATACCGCCTGCCGTAGAGCCCGGTGATCCGCCGATCAGCATCAGCACGATCATAAGCATCAGTCCCGTCTCACTAAGAAGCGTCAGATCTGCCGTGTTAAATCCTGCTGTTCTGGGCGTGACGGACTGAAACAGGGCGCTCCATATCCGTTTTCCGATCGCCATATCGGAAAACTCAAAAAAGAAAAAGTATGCGGCGGGTATCAGGATCAGTCCTGCCGTCACAGTCAGTATGACCTTACTCTGCATCCTGTATTTCTTAAAATGCCACTTATTTTTCTGAATATCTGCCCATGTCAGAAATCCGAGTCCTCCCGTTACGATCAGCGCCATGATCGTAAGGTTCACGATTGGATGCGAAGCATAGGAGGTCAGCGACGAGAACGGCTCGCGAACCCCAAGCAGATCAAAGCCCGCGTTACAGAATGCGGACACGGAATGAAACAGTCCGTACCACAGTCCTTTCGCTGCTCCGAAATCCTTACAAAATACAATAGAAAGCAGGACTGCTCCCACAAGTTCGATCGCCATACTCGTCTTTAGGATAAACTTTGTCATTCTGACGATACCGCCGACCTGATGCGCTGAGATCGCTTCCTGCATCACGCTCCTTTGCATCAGCCCTATCTTTCTTCCGGAGACAGTCGCGATAGCCACCGCCACCGTAACGACGCCCATACCGCCGATCTGAATAAGCAGCAGAATGACCGCCTGTCCAAACACCGACCAGTACGTAGCCGTGTCATGGACAACAAGTCCTGTCACGCACACGGCAGAGGTCGCCGTAAAAAGTCCGTCCGCAAATGTAGCGCCCCGTCCGTCCTGCGTCGCGGCAGGCAGCGTAAGCAGCAGTCCTCCCAATAAAATGACAGTGAAAAATCCCAGTATGATCACCTGAAAGGAAGTGATGTGTCTATGATTTCTTTTGCCCGTAAAGTCCATTTTTACCTGTGTACCCCTTTGTCTTTCTTTATTTCTTCTTTATTTCGGCTTACATCATAGCCGAACCCGCATTAAGTGTGTATAAATAGTCCGGCTTTCGTATTAAGATTGTGTAAAGATATTCGTCTCGCCTACCCGAAAATATCCCTTTTATTTTCTTCTGTTTTTTATTGTAAAAAGGTCATTTTCCGGCTTTGATTTCATTCATAAACTGATTGTTAAATTTTTATTTTTTTATTGCTTTTATTGCTTATTTATGTATAATATGGTAATAGAGAGTGGTTGCGTCATGCGCCTTCTTCTGAAGCAGCTTTGCCTGCATCAAGCAGGCAGTTCCAGATCATTAAGAAAGAAAAGAGGTTAACGTAAGATGGCAAAAGTTGATTTGACTAAGTATGGCATCACAGGAACTACTGAGATCGTGTACAATCCTTCCTACGACGTATTATTTGAGGAAGAAACAAAACCGGAGCTTACAGGCTATGAAAAAGGTCAGGTAAGTGAGCTCGGCGCTGTCAACGTAATGACAGGTATCTATACAGGACGTTCCCCGAAAGATAAGTTCATCGTTATGGACGAGAATTCAAAAGATACTGTATGGTGGACATCTGACGAATATAAGAACGACAACAAGCCGGCATCTCAGGAAGCATGGGATACATGTAAGGAGATCGCTCTCAAAGAGCTGTCCAACAAGAGACTGTTCGTTGTAGATGCTTTCTGCGGTACAAATGCAGATACACGTATGGCTATCCGTTTCATCGTTGAGGTAGCTTGGCAGGCACACTTCGTTAAGAACATGTTCATCGCTCCTACAGCAGAAGAGCTTGAGAACTTTGAGCCGGACTTCGTTGTATACAACGCTTCCAAGGCTAAAGTTGAGAACTACAAGGAACTGGGTCTGAACTCTGAGACAGCAGCTATCTTTAATATCACAACACGCGAGCAGGTTATTCTGAACACATGGTACGGCGGAGAGATGAAGAAGGGTATGTTCTCCATGATGAACTACT
>CATZPU010000077.1 GCA_958422845.1 uncultured Lachnospiraceae bacterium
GCAGGCTTCCGGGCAGGATCGTCGGAGAAACGGTGGACCGCGAGGGAAAACGTGCGCTTGTACTGACGCTTCAGGCGCGCGAGCAGCATATCAGAAGAGAAAAAGCGAGCAGCAATATCTGTTCCAATCAGGCTCTGTGCGCTCTGGCAGCGGGTGTTTATATGGCTGCGATGGGAGAGGCGGGAATGACTCAGGCGGCGCAGCTTTGTGTGTCAAAGGCTCATTATTTACAGCAGGTTCTTTCAGAAGCGGGACTTAAGCCGAAGTATGACCGGCCGTTTTTCCATGAGTTCGTGACAGTCGCAAAAGGAAAAACGACAGCGGTATTAAAGGCGCTTGAAGAGAAGGGTATTCTCGGCGGTTATCCGCTTAGTGAAGATGAGATTCTCTGGTGCGCGACGGAAAAGAACGCCAGAGAGACGATGGATACGGTTGCTTCGGTTGTGAAGGAGGTGTGCGGTTTATGAAAATGATATTTGAAAGAGGAAAAGAAGGACAGGGCTGCACGCTGCTTCCTCCGTGTGATGTTCCGGCAGTGAACCTCGATGTGCCGAAACGCGAAAAGCAGCTTGATCTTCCGCACGTATCAGAAAATGAACTGAGCCGTCACTATACGGAGCTTGCGAAGCAGGTTCATGGGGTGAACGACGGATTCTATCCGCTTGGCTCGTGTACGATGAAATATAATCCGAAGGTAAACGAGAGAGTGGCAGCGCTTACGGGATTTACGAATATCCACCCTTTGCAGCCGGAACATACGGTGCAGGGCTGTCTTGAGGTGATAAGAGACGCACAGCGGCTGCTCTGTGAGATCACGGGCATGGACGCTATGACGATGCAGCCCGCGGCAGGCGCGCACGGTGAGTTTACGGGTCTGCTTCTGATCAAGGCGTACCATGACAGCCGAAACGATACGGCGCGTACAAAGATCATTGTACCGGATTCTGCGCACGGAACGAATCCGGCCAGTGCGGCGATGCTCGGCTACGATGTAGTCAGCGTCCCTTCCGGTCCGGACGGATGCGTAGATATTGAAAAGCTGAGGGAGGCTGTCGGGGAGGATACTGCCGGACTGATGCTGACGAATCCGAACACGGTCGGGCTGTTTGATAAGAATATTCTGGAGATCACGTCCATCGTACACGAGGCGGGCGGTCTGGTGTATTATGACGGCGCAAACTTAAATGCAGTCATGGGCTTGGTGCGTCCGGGCGACATGGGCTTTGATGTTGTGCATCTGAATCTCCACAAGACGTTTTCCACACCGCACGGCGGCGGCGGTCCGGGAAGCGGTCCGGTCGGATGCAAAGCATTTCTGGCAGAGTTTTTGCCGGGACTTCAGCCGATACAGAAGGGAGCCGGACTTTGCATGGAAGCGCCGGAACATTCTGTCGGCAGTGTAAAGGCTTTTTACGGAAATTTCCTCGTAGTCGTAAAGGCTGTGACGTATATTCTGATGCTTGGCAGAGACGGAATTCCGGAGGCTGCAAAGAATGCAGTCCTGAATGCGAATTATATGATGCGCAAGCTGGAGGATATATATCCGATGGCGTACAATGAAACGTGCATGCATGAGTTTGTTATGAGTCTGGAAAAGATGAAGCATGACATCGGCGTATCTGCAATGGACGTTGCAAAGGCGCTTCTTGATTACGGCATTCATCCGCCGACCATGTACTTCCCGCTTATCGTCCACGAGGCGCTGATGGCAGAGCCGACGGAGACAGAAAGCAGAGAGACGCTTGATGAAGTGATCGCGGTATTCCGAGAGATATATGAAACGGCAGTAAAGGATTCTGCAGCGCTGCATGACGCTCCTGTAAAAACGTATATCAGAAGGCCGGACGAGGTGCGCGCAGCAAGGAAAGCGGTACTGAGATGGTCGAGAGACTGAGTGTTTATGAGTCGGACGGAAACGATCCGTACCGGAATCTTGCAATAGAAGAATTTTTGACGTACCATGTACAGCCGTCTGAATGTATTTTGTATCTGTGGCAGAATCAGCAGACGGTAGTGATCGGCAAAAATCAGAATGCGTGGAAAGAGTGTAATATAGAGCTTCTGGAAGCGGAGGGCGGGCGTCTTGCCCGCCGTACTTCCGGCGGCGGCGCTGTATTTCATGATCTTGGAAATCTAAATTTTTCGTTCTGTGTAAGAATGGAGGACTACAGCGTAGAGCGTCAGAGCGAAGTGATCCTGCGCGCCGTAAGAAGTCTGGGGATTCCGGCGCAGAGAACGGGCAGGAATGATATTGTCTCTGACGGAAGAAAATTTTCCGGTAATGCCTTTTTAAAGTCAAAGGGCTGCTGCTGCCATCACGGTACGCTGCTGATCGGCGTCGATCAGGCGCAGATGATGCGGTATCTGAACGTTTCACCGGAGAAGCTTCGTTCAAAGGGCGTAGATTCTGTAAGAGCAAGGACCGTCAATCTGCGGGAGCTTTTGCCGGAGCTTACGGTGCCGCAGATGAAGGGGGCGCTGATTCAGGCATTCGGATGGGTGTACGGCAACAGAAAGGCGGGCGCAGGAATAAGCGGACAAGCTCCGCTGCAAGTTGCTTCCGACCGCCTTGACTGGGAGGAGATCGCACAGTACGAGCAGCGGCTTTCCTCGTGGGAGTGGAGATACGGACGGAAGATCCCGTTTGACTATGTGATGTCACAGCGTTTTTCGTGGGGAGAGATAGAGCTTCGCTTCCATGTAAACGGCGGAGTGATTGAGGATATGCAGGTCTATTCAGACGCCATGGAGGAACAGCTTGCCAGACGGTTGGAAGCGTGCTGGAAGGGCTGCACATATCAGAAAGATGCGCTTCTTGCGCGTTTAAATGATGTGAGGCTGGATCGTGAAAATGAAGAAGCGGACAGAGAAATCAGGGCAGACATCGGAAGATTGCTCTGTCAGGCGGCTTTCGGGTAACGTCAGGAGACTTTCAGGTAATGAGAGGATAAGAAATGGAACAGATATTTGATTTAGTGATCATCGGCGGCGGCCCCGCCGGATATGAAGCGGCTCTGGAAGCCGCAAAACACGGAATGAAGACGGCGCTTGTAGAAAAAAGCGAGATCGGCGGCACCTGCTTAAACCGCGGCTGTATTCCGACAAAGACAATGCTTCACTCCTGTGAACTGTATGCGCAGATGAAAAAGAGCGGCGCTTTCGGCGTGCATGGCGACAGGATACGGTACAGTATGGAAGAGATACAGGAGCGCAAAAATGAAGTGCTGGGGACGCTTCGCGACGGAATACTTTCATTGATGAAAAAAAATAAGATTATGGTGTATAACGGACGCGGAAGGATACTGGATGCAGATCACGTAGAGGTATGCGTAGAAAAGACAATCGATTTAGATACAGCACAGGACTGTCCGAATGACAGCGTAGTTCTGGAAACACGAAAGATTCTGATCGCGTCAGGCTCCGTGCCGGCGATGCCGCCGATTTCAGGCATCACCCTTCCGAATGTTCTGACGAGCGACGAGCTGCTTAATAAAAAAGACGTATTTCCGAGTCTTACGATTATCGGTGGCGGCGTGATAGGAATGGAGTTTGCGGCAATTTACAGTGCGCTTGGCTGCAAGGTGACCGTGATCGAGTTTCTTGACCGTATTCTTGCAAATATGGATAAGGAAATTTCTCAGAATCTGAAGATGATCCTGAAAAAGCGCGGCGTCGATATTTTCACCGGAGCACGGGTAGAAGAAATCGCAGAGGACGGCTGCGGCAAGCTGATCTGTCGTTACCGCGAAAAGGATACGGTGAAGGAGGTTGTCTCCGACGGTATTTTGGCGGCAGTCGGCCGCAGGGCGTATACGGAAGGGCTGTTTTCCGATGCGTTCGTGTGCAAAACTGAGGATGATGTGAACATATCGGAGGGGAAATTGTTTATAAAGACAGACCGCGGCCGTATCTGTGTGGATAACTTTGGGCGGACGAGCATCTCGAATATTTATGCGGCGGGAGATGTGACAGGAGGCGTTATGCTTGCTCATGCGGCGACGGCGCAGGCAGTAAACGCAGTCTGCCATATGGCGGGAAAAGCACCTGTATTCTCCATGGAATGTATACCGGCCTGTGTTTATACAGAGCCTGAGATCGGAAGCGTCGGCATGACGCAGGATGAGGCGAAGAAGGCGGGGCTGTATGTGATCGTCAGAAAATATCCGATGTCTGCAAATGGGAAAACCGTGCTCTCGGCTGGGGAGAGAGGTTTTGTAAAGGTCGTGGCTGATGAAGAAAGTCACAGAATACTTGGCGCTCAATTGATGTGCGCCCGTGCATCAGATATGATCAGTCAGTTTGCGGCTGCGATCGTAAACGGTCTGACACTGGAGCAGATGGCGTCTGTGATATATCCGCATCCGACGTTTAGCGAAGGGATAAGCGTGCGTCAGAGAGTAAGAGTGCTTATGTGCGAGCAAAGACGATCGGAACCATATTATAAAAGAAA
Organism: uncultured Lachnospiraceae bacterium; assembly: GCA_958422845.1. Taxonomy (GTDB): domain Bacteria; phylum Bacillota; class Clostridia; order Lachnospirales; family Lachnospiraceae; genus Choladousia. The sequence goes on from CATZPU010000077.1 coordinate 4,451, forward strand.
ATGAAAGGGCTGCTGCAAAATACGGATTCCGGTGGATTTTCGGTGTGTTTTCCGCAGAAAACATCTTAGTTTTCGGAGGAAAATCACCCGAAAGGGTACCGCCGGAGGTATTTTGCAGCAGCTCTTTTTATTTGAAAACGTTAGATTTCAGATCGTTCGGATAAACTGGTCGATCAGCATCAGCGCTCCGCCTGTCGCGGACGCTTCTTTTTTGCAGACGCATACGGAAAGATAATCCGCATTGTCGCAGAAAGGATCTTCTTCGAGCACGCGCGCGCGGATGTCGTCCATATATGGCTCGATGTACTGTCCGAGGTAGCCGCCGATCACGATGCTGCAGTCAAAGAGCATACGGACGGTATTGATCGTGATGACAAGATAATGGAGATATTCGTTCCATCTGGCAACGGCTTTTTCGTCGTTTTCTTCGAGAAGCTGGAAAAAGAGCGCCAAATCGCCTTTCGTGAGATTCGAAAGGACTTTGGTGGAGCAGTAGGAATCCATACAGCCTCTTTTTCCGCAGTAGCACAGTTTGCCGTTGCGGACGATCTTCATATGTCCGATCTCTCCGCTTCTGTTATCGAGTCCGGAATAGGGACCGCCTCCGAGGATCGGCGCGCCGCAGATCGTATCGCTCATCATCATGTAGAAGAAATCCGAGACACTGCGGTTGTACCAGTTCTCCGCGTATGCCGCAGAACGTGCGTCGTGGCAGAACCGTGTCGGATATGGAATATATTTTGAAAACTCTTCGCAGGTGACATGCGGATCGAGACGCAGTACGCCGTTGTAATACGTATGGTCGCCGCTTTTTGTGATCAGAGCGGGAACAACTAACGAAACGCCGAGTATCTGAGCGTCTGTAAGCTGCGCCTGACGGACAACGTCATCAATCGTTTCGGCAATTTTTTTGAAGTATGCGTCCGTTCTGGAGAATTTCTGTCTGTAGCGGACATGCGCAATAATATTGCCGCGCAGATCGCAGACTACGGCTGAAATATGGCGGTTCGTAATGTTGACACCGATCGCTACGCGGTAGTCGGCTATGACGTCATAGATCTTCGGACTGCGTCCGCCTGTATCACTTTTCCCGTCAAAGGAAAGGATCAGATGATCCGCCTCCAGATGGGCGATATTTTTTCCGACCGTGGGCAGACTGAGACCGAGTTTTTTTGCCAGAGCGGGGCAGGAAGATTCGCCCGTTTCTCTTAGCTGATTGTATATTCTTAGCCGGTTATTTCGTTTTATATCTGTTCTCGTAATTGTTTCAAGCTGTTCAAACACGGTAGTCTCCTTGTGAGATAATAGATAATGTTATCGTATTAAAAGTTTGAATAAGTGTCAAGTAGTTTGATCGGGGTTGTGAAAGTTTTGTCAGAAATGTCCTAAGGGCGTTTCGTGAGATCGAAAATAAGCGCGTTTTTTGGGGATAATTGTGCGAATTGGCAGTATAAAAAATAAAAATGGAAAATAGGGGCGAAAAATGATGGGAAACCATGCGCAGACAAAAAAGATAATTGTGCAAAATGAATAAAAAAATTTATGCGTATTTGGGAATTAAGTCAATTGAAATAATCGGATAATGCATATATAATTCGATTATAAAATTGATTATTAAATCACTTTATTAACGTGCGCAGAAACAGCTTGCACAATGGAGCGGAGAGGCTGTTTCGTAAAAGAAAGAAGGAGGATGACAAATATGGCAGTAAAAGGAAGTATTCCAAAGACAATGAAG
>CATZPU010000078.1 GCA_958422845.1 uncultured Lachnospiraceae bacterium
GATGAAGACCGGATATCCGGAATACATAGGAAGGGAGGTGGCGCACATGACAGCATATGAAATCATTATGATTTTTCTTGGGATAATTGGTTCGCTGATTTCCTTTGGTGGTTTACTCATTGCGTTGCTTACCTTTCTCGATAAGAGAAATAAGCATAAATAAAATGCCTCTCCTGTCTGCTACACAGGAGAGGCTGTGTCCGTAAGGACAAATAGATAACCTTTGCTTGGGAGCATCCACTTTGGAGTGGGTGCTTTCTTTATACCTTAATTATAGCGCATATGGGTATGGCTTTCAAGTACTTATTTATGCGATTTTGAAAAACGCCGTTCGCTGCAGCTCCTTTATTTTTATGGAGAAATGAGGTAAAATGAAAATGACGGGAAACGCCGCAGACAGCATGCGGCAGAAAAACCGGAAAGAAGGTATAGGAGAAGCATACATGGAAAAGGATATGAGACTGGAAGGAAATGAGAAGATCGAGGGGGCGATCCGTGCGCTGCAAAAAGAGATGACAGATGAGATGTTAGCGCATACATTGACGGTAATACGAAGAAGGGCAAAGGAAAACGGGCATTTTATCGTTTCGCTTGATCCGTCGGCAGGGCAGGAGAGACTTTTGATGCGGGTGATCCGCACAGATGACGGAAAGCGCTGGTTTGCAGCGTACACAGGCTTTGAAGAACAGTCGAGGGACAGCAACGGAGTAATGTCCGCATTTACCGCAGAGATAGGGAAGATTTTTCAGATCACGCTGGATGCAAAGGGGATAGAAGGGTTGATCCTCAATCCGTATAACTGCACGCTGATGCTGAGTAAGCAGCTGATACAGATCATTCTGGGATTGAATACGTGAAAGGAGACGAGGTTTTATGAAGAAAAAAGTAATGGTGTTGGTTACGATACTGTTTGTGTGGCTGTGTGCTCTGCCTGCCGCCGCGGGAAATGTGCAGGTGCTTCCGACAGATACTGCTGTACCGTCGGCAGGCTGTGTTTTCCTTGGGATAGAGGGGGAATACATTACGGAAGCAGGAAAGGCACTGGAGCGGATCAATGAGATCAGAAAGGAAGCATGTCGGGAAGGCGTGATGAATCCTGATACGGGACAGGCGCTGACTATGAATGATTATATTCCGATCAAATGGTCGTCTGATCTTGAGTATATTGCGCGTATTCGTGCAGCAGAGTCAGCCGTTACGATGCAGCACAGAAGATTAAACGGGAAACCGTGGTATTATATGGAAGGGCCGCATGGCGGAAGCGGAAATTCAGAGGTCATTGCATGGAACTACAGTCGTTCAATGGTCTATGGGATCGATCAGTGGTACGGCGAGAAAGAAGACTGGGTACATAATACCGGAGGTGTGACGGGGCATTATACATCTATGATAAGTCCCTCCAACACGTATGTCGGACTCGGAACCTTTTATTCAGAGCTAACGCCGTTTCCGAATACGACGCTGGGGCAGTTTTCAGGAGCACAGAGCATGGACGAAACACGGGGAAATGCAGTATCAGGATGTATCCAGACGCTTGAGGTAAGCGCAGAAAACCTCGTTTCGGGAAGCTGCAAAGTGACGGGAGATGTGCCGGAGAGAGCGGGACAGACGGGCGCGTTGAAATTGACGATGAGTGCATCGGGGGATTATGGACACATTGAAGGCCTGCAGGTGTTGGGCGCCGTCCGGTGGGCATCCTCGAATCCGTCGGCAGCATCTGTAGATGCAAATGGTACTGTCACGGCAAGAGGCTGCGGAACAGTCGATATTATAGCGACGGCAGCGAACGGAACGTCTGCGAAGAGAACATTTTCTCTGGAACACAACTGGGATGGAGGCGTCGTCACAAAGGAGCCGACGGTATCTTCTGCGGGTACAGAAACATTTACGTGTTTAAGCTGCAAAACAGTCAAAACGAAGAAGATTCCGGCCGTCAGGCTGAAAAAGGGAAAGACGTATCAAGTAGGCGCATATAAGTATAAGATGACGAATGCCAGTAAAAACGGAAAAGGAACCGTTGCGCTTATTGGGACGACAATGAAAAAATCTGCGCTTACAACCCTGAAGGCTGCAAGCACAGTGAAGATCGGCGGAGTGAAGTTTAAAGTCACAGCGATCGAAAACAGAGCATTTTCCGGCTGTAAAAAGCTTACTTCTGTCACCGTCGGAAAGCATGTGAAAACGATAGGAACAGAAGCCTTTAAAAACTGCAAAAAGCTTAAAACGATCACGATCAAGAGCAGATCCCTGACAAGAGTCGGAAAAAATGCAATCAGGAATATTGCTAAAAAAGCAGTCATCAAGGTTCCGTCCGGTAAACGTACAGCGTATAAGAGGCTGTTTTCCGGAAATACAGGGTATCAGAAAAAAATGAAGATACGGTAGTGCAAAGGCGGTTTCTTATCGGTCCATTCCGCATGCGGTTGCTGACTCGATGAGACAGCGGTCGTTGACAACGGCATCGTAATAACGGAAACCGCCGGAAAAATTGTAGGCATCGTATCCGTTTCCTGCAAGGATTCTGGTCGCGATATAGCTGCGCAGTCCGCTCTGGCACATAACGTAGATCGGCTTATTTTTATCGAGCTCGTCAAGGCGTTCTCTTAATTCATCAACCGGAATATTGATAAAGCCGTCCACGTGACCGCGGCTGTATTCGCCGGCTGTCCGCGTATCGAGCAGGATCACGCTTCCGTCGTGCGGCAGGTCTTTGACATCTTCCAGATGGAACTGTTTTAATTGTCCTTCTGCGATATTTTCAATCATGAAGCCTGCCATATTGACCGGATCTTTTGCGGAAGAATACGGCGGCGCATAGGCAAGATCAAGCTCCTTTAATTCGGTCGCTTTCATCTTGGCGTGGATCGCGGTCGCAAGAACGTCGATCCGTTTGTCCACGCCCTCGTATCCGACGATCTGAGCGCCGAGCAGGCGGTACGTTTTTTTCTCGAATACGACCTTCATCGTCATAACTTTTCCGTTCGGATAGTAACCTGCGTGGCTCATCGGTGAGAGAATGACCGTATCGACTGCAAGACCTGCCTTTTTTGCGTTTGTTTCATTGATTCCGGTGACGGCTGCCGTCATATCAAAAACCTTGATGACGGAACTTCCCTGTGAGCCGCGGTAACGGCTGTCCCTGCCGCAGATATTGTCGGCAGCGATGCGCCCCTGCTTGTTTGCAGGTCCTGCAAGGGAGATCAGGGCGTCCTGTCCGGTAACGGAATGCTTTACCTGTACGGCGTCGCCTACTGCATAAATATCAGGGGCAGACGTCTCCATCCGGTCGTTTACCACAATGCTGCCTTTTAGTCCAAGCGCAAGACCGGCGTCCTTTGCAAGACCGGTATCGGGAGTCACGCCGATGGCAAGTACGACCATGTCCGCGTGAAGCGGCGCTTCCTCCCCAAGCAGAACGTCCACGCCGCCGTCCTTTTCCTCAAAGCCCTCTACCGTATGACCAAGCGCAAGGCGGACGCCGTGCTTTCTCATTTCACTGTGGATAAAGGCTGCCATATCCGTATCGAACGGATTCATCAGCTGCTTCGGACGCTGTACGATCGTAACGTCCATGCCGAGCTCGCGCAGGTTTTCAGCAAGCTCCAGTCCGATAAAGCCGCCGCCTGAGAGTACGGCAGATTTTGGCTGGTTCTTTTGGATAAACTCTTTGATACGTATCGTATCTTCCACAGTCCGCAGTGTAAACAGACGGTTGGTTTCTGCTCCGGACAGCCTTGGCTGCGTCGGTTTTGCTCCTGGAGAGAGCAGCAGCTTATTATAGCTTTCTTCAAATATTTCTCCCGTCTCCAGATTTTTTACAGAAACGGTATGCTTTTCGGGATGGAGCGCCGTAACCTCATGGCGTACCTTCATCGTGACGCGAAAACGTGCGTCGAAGCTTTCCGGCGTCTAAAGCGTCAGCTCTTCGGGATCAGTGATGACATCACCGATATAATAGGGCAGACCGCAGTTCGCATAAGAAACATAACCGGAACGCTCAAAAACGACGATTTCTGCATGTTCATCCAGTCTCCGTATTCTGGCAGCCGCCGTTGCGCCGCCTGCCACACCTCCTACAATAACAACTTTCATATTCACTTCCACCTTTCCGTAATTCCGAATTTTTTTCTGTATACATTGCTTTGCCCATGTCATTTTATCGTTTTTAGTCTGTATATCCTGTCCGGAGATACCTGTCAAAACGCAGATCCTCTACCGTACCACTTTGCCCGTATAAGAGACGATGCCTCCGAGATTCTTCACATTTGTATATCCCATGCGTCCGAGTATTCCGACTGCCTGACGGCTTCTTGCGCCGGAATGACAGTAGACAAAGAGCGGCGTTTCTTTTGGAGAAGCTACGCGCGCGATCGCATCGAGAGACTGGAGCGGCACGTTTTTGCTGTCTGGAATATGCCCGTCTCTGTATTCCTGCGGTGTGCGGACGTCTACCAGAACGGCTCCGTCTGTGTCTTTGTATTCATCGATTCCCTGATTGATATCAGTGCCCTTAAAAAAGTCAAAAAATCCCATTTTCTTACCTCCGTATATTTGTATGTTTGTCAAGTGATATGTGATGTTTTCGTACACAGTTTTCATTTGCTGTCTTTATTTTTTACTTTGCAGATCAGCTGTGTCATCGTTCCCATCGGGCAGTACACACACCAGCTTCTCGGTTTGTAGAGTACCATAGTCACAAGGCCGAGTACGGTCGAAGTCAGCATGACGCTGTAAAAGCCGAAGGCGAATTGTGCGACGCCCTTATGAAATACGGTGCCGTGATACGCCCACTGCCACGGAAGCTTAAAAGTCCACAGCAGCGTAACTACTTGTTTTAGATCCTGAGCTCCTGAGAAAACGAGGTACGTGTTCCAGAGCATTTGAAAGAACATGATGAAAAAGAAGATCAGGAATCCGTATCGGAACCACTTGCTTTTCATCCAGTTCGGAATATCCTTTTTTCGGGAGAGTCCGAAACGGCCGCCGAGCAGCCCGAAAAGCTGTCCTCTTCCGCAGTAGCGGTTGCAGTACCCCTTTGTTCCTTTTGCAATGGAGATGATCAGAGGGATAAAAAAGCACAAAAGACCGAGCCACGCGAAAAGGATATTAAAAAATCCAAGCAGCAGATACGCAAGAGATGCGATCCAGAGATAATCGTACCATTTCTTTTTTACATTCTTTTTCATTGTGCCACCTCCTGAATCATGATCACAGATGCAGGACACTCTTTGGCGCATTTTCCACATCCGACGCATGTATCCGAATCGATCTTTGCCGTAATGCCTTTCCATATCTTGATCGCATTCTTTGGACAGACCTTTGCGCAGCAGCCGCAGGCAACGCAGTCATCTGCGTTTACAAAAGCTTTTCGTTTTTTTCTGATCTTACCTTCCATTTGGAACCTCCCGTAGTTGATGGCATTACTATATCATGAAGGAGGGGGGAAGTCGGTGATAATATCACATTATAGAAAGAGGAAAGTTAGAAGAAGCCTGTGTAAAGAAAGCTGTTTTATAAGGAAGGTGTAAGAACAGGCGGGTAAAAACAGGAAAGGCTGTCATACAGCTAAAATAAAAAGAAAAAATGCCCCGATCACTGCGTGATCAGGACATTTCACTTTGCAATACCAAAAGCTGCTGACGGGAATCGAACCCGTGACCTCCTCACTACCAATGAGGTGCGCTACCGACTGTGCCACAGCAGCAAAATGATAATTGTTACGACTTATAATTCTAGCATAACTCCAATGTGATGTCAAACAAAAACTCTGAAAAACACGAAGTAAAGCCTTGTGAACTGTCTGCAAATGATGTAAGATATCAGAGCAGATGATTCAGGGAGAGTATGTGATGGAATATTCGGATATTATTATTTATGTGATGGAACTTGTGGGCACAGTTGCATTTGCTGTTTCAGGAGCAATGACGGCAATTCAGAAGAGAATGGATCTGTTCGGGGTGAATGTGCTTGGCGTGACAACAGCAGTAGGAGGGGGATTGATCCGCGATCTTATCCTTGGCACAAATCCTCCGGTAATGTTTCGGAATTATACGTACGCGCTTACTGCGGTGATCGCGTCTACGCTTTTGTTCTGTTTTGTGTTACTGAGGGAAAGAGGCCGTTCAGGCGATTATGTCGTATGGCGGAGGCTGACGCG
>CATZPU010000079.1 GCA_958422845.1 uncultured Lachnospiraceae bacterium
TGTATGTGCTGTATGAAGAAGAGCTTTTTGGGATAATGGAGCATTGTTTTAGCACAAACGCTTCTATCAATAATTTTCTGGTATGGTCTGTGAGAATGATGAAAGGTCCGGTAAGTACGATTACAAAGACGCTTGAGGAAGACAAGGCGCTGAATGATGCGGTAATAAAAGGATGCAGTTTGGATAACAGAGACATATATAAAAAATTTTTTTCTGCCGTAAGAGCAAATAAGGAGTCAGGGGATAATCTCGGAGAAGAGTTGTTGGGAATCTGCTTACATATTTTGTCTCATCTTCCGGGTGAAGAGGACGGAAAGTTTTGTATCATTACAGATGATAAGGGTGCGGCAGGAAAAATAGATGTGTTGTTTCAGAAAACGAATCGGCAATTTCAGGGGAAAAGGGTTATCCTATTCAGCACGCCCAAGCTGGTGCAAATCTTGTATGAGGGAAAATATATCACAGACAGAAACACGTTGAAAGAAGCGTTACAGTTTGGCGGAAATGGAAATTTGAAAGTTCTTGGAACCAGAATATATGATTTAAGGACGAACGAAATCTCTTTGAGCTGTGAAGAAATGGCGCAGCTTCTAGTGAGTAAGGATATTCATATTACATTTTGAGATTTTTGCCGGTATTAAAATAAAAAATAGAAAAATCACAGTCAGGAAAAAAGTAACTGCAAATAAAACGCGAAAAACGAAGATACTAGAACTGATCCTTAGAATCGGTTCTGGTATTTTTTGTGATATCGGAAAGCTTTCGCTTTCCTATACCGCAAAATCAAGATGCGCAAAATATATCGGACAGTCGGGATCAGCTTCAATTTTACAAAACAGCGAGCTTTATGAGTAATAAGGAGGCGAATGATATGAATGAAATCGCGATTGCGTCTGTGCCGGTGCAGGAATGGGAAGCGCCGTATCCGTCGCCGCAGGCGCTGCAAAAGGGATGTATTTTTCCGCAGCTTCACATGCCATTTTTTGTTGAGGAGCAGATGATGCAGGAGGCGATCACACAGGCTGCGCCCGTGGACGAGTGTGAGGCGAGACTTCTGGAGATCCAGCAGGTGACGTTTTTTCTGATCGATTTGCAGCTTTTCCTCGATACGCACCCAGATCATGCGGAGGCGAAGCAGCTAAAGGGGCAGTATCAGCAGGCAAGAAAGGAACTTCTGGCGAAATTTGCCTTGGATTTTTATCCGCTGACGACGGATTGTCAGGGGGAGCAGACCGAGGAGGTCATCCCGTGGGGAGGAGGAAGAGAACATGTGGCTGTATGAGAAAAATCTGGAATTTCCGGTAAAGATCAAAAAGACGTGTCCTAAGACGGCGCAGCTTATCATCAGTCAGTACGGCGGGCCGGACGGTGAGCTTTCTGCGTCCATGCGGTATCTGGCGCAGCGTTATACGATGCCGGTAAAGGAGGTCGGAGGGTTGCTGACCGACATCGGCACAGAGGAGCTTGCGCATATGGAAATTATCTGCGCAATGGTATATCAGCTCACAAAGGATTTGACGATCGAGGAGGCAAAGACGGCAGGCTTTGACGCGTACTACATCGATCATACGGCGGCGCTGTGGCCGCAGGCTGCTGCGGGACTTCCATTTTCAGCGATCGAGTTCCAGTCAAAGGGCGATGCGCTGACTGATCTGCATGAAGACCTCGCTGCCGAGCAGAAAGCGAGAACTGTCTATGACAATCTGCTTCGCATGATCGACGATCCCGACGTAAGAGAGCCGCTTAAGTTTCTCAGGGCGCGCGAGGTAGTTCATTTCCAGAGATTCGGAGAAGCGTTAGAGCGCACGAAGGCGCGCCTTGATTCTCGAAATTATTATTATTTCAATCCGGAATTTGACAAGATGTTCCTGTATAATCAGAAGAGTCTGTCGTAGCGGGAATTCTATCGTGACAGTTTTTTATGTCATAGGAAAGACCTTGCCGCGCTGATGTGCCAAAGTCTTTCCGTGATATAAAAATAAGGATGCGCACGGATGCAAGAGGCAGGAAAACGCTTCGCGATATGCATCCGGCACACTTTTGTTTTTTATGAAGGAAAGATACTGGAAGTCTCCTGTGTGCCAGATGAAAAAATGGCATACAGGGGGCATTGGATTTATAGCCTTATACGCACGAACAGAATTCCAAGATCCTGCGCCTTTGTTTACTCGGAATTAGTGTGATTTATCACGGATGTATTTCCTCATATTTTATGTAATAGTTCAGCCGTTACGCCGCATGGCTGATCTGTTACGATTTTATTACAGGATTACTATTTGTAGTTTACAATCGTTTTAAGATCGTAGAGACAGAGGGTATCTGAGTTTTCGGCTTCTATTTCGATTTTCTTATCAAAACCGGATTCAGAAAATAAAGCGTAATAGAATTTTGCTTTTGCTTTTTGGGGAGTTAATTTTGCTAAGGTGTCGAGATATTCGGAATAATCAAATGGGCTGTGTTTGAATTTACATTCTCCCACTAAATATTCTTTTGCGTCCCTTCCGATGCCCAGTAAGTCAATCTCTGTTTCTGCTGTTCTCAATCCGTTTTTCGCATTTTTGTCACGAACGGTCGTTTTCCCCGTCCAACGCCCCATTTTAGTATAACGAAATGGCAACGCATTTTTCTTTTGCAGCTCACGTACAAATTCTTTGCAGACATCTTCAAACGATAATGAAGCAAACTCGTGCAAGGCGGGAGCTACGAGATATTCATAAACACCGTCCACATCTCCGTCTTCAAGCTGTGATAGATTCGCAAAACCGAAAGCATACCAAAAACGGAAAAAACTATCGGTTAAACGGTAAGTTCCCCGATTTGTGTTTGCCTTTTCTTTCGTCCCTGTATCAACAGAAAATTCACGCTCAACAATACCAAGTTCTATCAGGTTTTTTAGATAGACACTCGTTTTTGAAGTGTCTTCCACAAGTGATTTCTGGCTAATGTCATTCAATTTTGTACTGCCCAGAGCAACAGCTTCAATAATGGAATTATAGATTGGAGTTTCCCTGAGTTCCTGATGGAGCAAAAAGTCCACTTCGCTATAAAGTATCGAGCCTTTGGTAAGAATATTTCGTTTGATGTTTTCTGCAAGGTCAAGGTCAGGGGCAAACTGATTGAGATAGTGCGGAATACCGCCAAGTACGGCATATGCAAGTATCTTATCTTTTTCTGAGTAATTTGGAAAAAAACGGGCAGCGTCGTAAAAGCCCATTGCATTCATTTTGTAAATACCTGTTGCTCTGCCATATAGCGGATTTTTTTCTGCAAGTAAATCTTTTTCAATAAAGCTCATCGCACTGCCACAGAGAATGATCATCACATTACTGTCTTTCAGATCTGTATCCCAGAGGTTTTGCAGAATAGACGGGATACTCGGATTTCCTTTGCACATATATGGAAACTCGTCGATTACGATTAGCTTTTTCTTTTCTTTGTATGGCAAATCGAGGATCGAGCGAAACGCTTTCTCCCAATCAGCAAACTCAGATATATATTGTTTGGCTGGAATATCCTCTCGTAAAATTTGCTTTGAAAATTTTGCAAGCTGTACTCTGTCAGTACTTTGTGTACAGGAGTAGAAAATATGCGGTTTGTGTTTGCAAAATTCCCTAAGCGTTTCTGTTTTGCCTACACGCCTTCTGCCGTATAAAACGATCAATTGACCTCCTGAAATATCTAATCGTGATTTACTAAATCGTGATTTGAAATCATTATACCCATAAAAAAAGAAAAAATCAAGGAGCGCATCCTCTAAAATATTTTTCAAATATCTGAAACAAAGTTCCTGTTCTTGCGGATATGACATCTCGACCGCTGCCTCCTTTTGTGGTATATTGAGTAATATGCAATCGCGAAAGGAGGCGTTTTTTATGGGCGGACAGAAGCCTGAAAAAACGAAAAAACATATATGTACAGGCATTCTCGCCCATGTGGATGCCGGAAAGACGACGCTTGCGGAGAGCATCTTATATCTGACAGGCAGCATCCGCCGACTGGGGCGCGTGGATCATCAGGACGCGTTTCTTGACAATTTTGAACTGGAGCGGGAGCGCGGGATCACCATTTTTTCCAAGCAGGCACAGATCATGCTTGAGGATATTCCGGTGACGTTAATGGATACGCCGGGGCATGTAGACTTTGCGGCGGAGATGGAGCGCACGCTTGGGATACTTGATTATGCGATCCTCGTTATCAGCGCGCCTGACGGAGTGCAGGGACATGTCGAGACGCTGTGGCGTCTGCTTGAACGATATGAGATTCCGGTATTTTTGTTTGTCAATAAAATGGATCAGCCGGGGACGGATCGGGCGGCGCTGATGCAGGAGCTTGAAAAACGGCTTGACGGGCGCTGCATGGATTTTGAACCGCTTATGCGGCGAAAAGAGACGCAGGAAGTTTCTTTGTCGGAGGAATTTTTTGAAGATCTGGCAATGTGCGACGAAGAGACATTGGAATATTATCTGGAAAACGGGACGATAGAGAAAGAGCAGATTGCGGGGCTGATCGCACAGCGAAAGGTATTTCCGTGCTATTTTGGTTCGGCGCTTAAAATACAGGGCGTAGAAGAGCTGCTTGCCGGTCTGCATGATTATATGCAGGAGAAGGAGTACGGCAGTACATTTGGCGCGCGCGTATTCAAGATCACGAGGGACGCACAGGGCAACAGGCTGACGCATATGAAGATCACGGGAGGGCGTCTGGCAGTAAAAGATGTGCTGACGAACAGGAAAACGGAGGCAGCCGCAAAGCAGCAGGATAAGGGCGCAGCAGAAGGTCGGAATAAAAGCGCGGATGGCGACGGAATATGGGAACAGAAAGTCAATCAGATCAGGATCTTTTCAGGAAGCAGTTTTGAGACTGTCCCGCAGGCGGAGGCAGGAATGGTATGCGCGGTGACAGGACTTGACTATACGTATGCAGGAGAAGGTCTGGGTGATGAGACACAGGCAGGCATGCCGCTTTTGGAGCCTGTGCTGTCTTACCGAATCGAACTTCCGCCGGAGTGCGACGTACATAAGACGTTTTTGCAGATGAGACAGCTTGAGGAGGAAGAACCGGAACTGCATATCGTATGGGAAGAGCAGACGGGGGAGATACACGCGCAGTTGATGGGCGAGGTGCAGATCGAGGTGCTCAAAAGACTGATACGGGAGCGTTTCGGCATATGGGTAGAATTCGGAGAGGGCAATATCGTATATAAAGAGACGATCACGGAAAGCGTCGAGGGCGTGGGGCATTTTGAACCGCTTCGCCATTACGCGGAGGTGCATCTTCTTTTGGAGCCTGCGGAACGGGGAAGCGGTATGCAGTTTGAAACGTCCTGCAGTGAGGATGTGCTGGACAAAAACTGGCAGCGGCTGATCCTTACGCATCTTGAAGAAAAACAGCACCGCGGAGTTCTGACCGGTTCTGAGATCACGGATATGCGTATCACGCTTATCGCGGGACGCGCACATCAGAAGCATACGGAGGGCGGAGATTTCCGGCAGGCAACGTATCGGGCGGTGCGCCACGGACTGCGTTGTACAAAAAGTGTGCTTTTAGAGCCTGTGTATGAGTTTCGGATCGAGGTTCCCCAAGAGGCGGTCGGCAGGGTGATGACGGACGTACAGAAGATGGGCGGAACGTTTTCGCCGCCGCAGATGGAGACGGAGACGGCAGTGATCTGCGGCAGCGCTCCGGTCGTGACGATGCGCGGTTATCAGACGGAGCTGATCTCTTACACAAAGGGACGCGGACGTATGACATGTACATTGAAAGGGTATGAGCCGTGCCACAATGCGGAGGAAGTGATCGCATCGCGCGGCTATGATCCGGAGGCAGATCTGGAGAATCCGACAGGTTCGGTGTTCTGCGCGCACGGCGCAGGCTACGTCGTGAGCTGGGACCGCGTGCGGGACTATATGCATGTGGAGAGCGGCTGGAAAGCGGAAGATGAGCAGACAGAGGGCGGCGGCATACGTCCGCAGGACGCGGCGGGAAAGCGCGCAGAGGCGGATGCGGTGCGGGAAAGAAAACGTGCGGGCGGCTATGGACTTACGACAGCCGAGGATAAGGAGCTTGAGGAAATATTTGCACGCACATACGGCTCATCGAAGAGAGATGAGGGATACAGGAAGAATA
>CATZPU010000080.1 GCA_958422845.1 uncultured Lachnospiraceae bacterium
CTCATACATGAGGTCCATCATCACGCTCTCCATAATAGCGCGAAGTCCTCTCGCTCCCGTCTTTCTCTTGATCGTCTTTTCTGCGATCGCTTCAATCGCCTCATCCGTAAAGGAAAGCTCTACGTTATCCAGATCAAACAGCCCCTTGTACTGCTTTACGATCGCATTCTTCGGCTCTGTCAGAATACGGATGAGCGTATCTCTGTCAAGCTCATCAAGAGACACTACTACCGGCACACGGCCGATAAACTCCGGAATCATACCGAATTTGATAAAATCCTGAGGGAGCGCCTTTTTGAGTATCTCGCCGACGTTTTTCTTTTCCTTCTCTATAAGTTCTGAATTGAAGCCGATTCCTTTTTTATCCATACGCGCTTCGATGATCTTTTCGAGGCCTTCAAAGGCTCCGCCGCAGATAAACAGGATATTCGTCGTGTCGATCTGCAAAAGCTCCTGATGCGGATGCTTTCTTCCGCCCTGCGGCGGAACAGAAGCCACAGTACCCTCCAGTATCTTCAGAAGTGCCTGCTGCACGCCCTCTCCTGATACATCCCTTGTAATAGATGTATTTTCCGACTTACGCGTGATCTTGTCGATCTCATCAATATAAATAATACCGTACTCTGCTTTTTTAATATCGTAATCTGCTGCCTGAATGATCTTCAGCAGAATATTTTCCACATCTTCACCGACGTACCCTGCCTCCGTGAGCGCAGTTGCGTCTGCGATCGCAAACGGCACATTCAAAAGGCGTGCCAGTGTCTGCGCAAGCATTGTCTTTCCTGAGCCTGTCGGTCCCAGCATAAGGATATTGCTCTTCTGTAATTCCACGTCGAGATACTTCCCGCTCGTGATCCTCTTATAGTGATTGTATACAGCTACAGCAAGCGCTTTTTTCGCCTCATCCTGTCCGATCACATACTCATCCAGAAACTCCTTGATCTCCATGGGTTTGAGCAGATTAATCTCTGACAACTCTTCTGCGATCTCTTCATCTGCCATCTCATCCTCAATAATCTCAGAGCAGATGTCAATACATTCATCACAAATGTACACTCCATTCGGTCCCGCAATCAGCTTGCGTACCTGATCCTCCGTCTTGTTGCAGAAAGAACATCTGATTTTTTCTCCGTTTTTACCCGGCATTTTTACTCTCCTCATCTATATACCACCGCAACTGTTCATTTCTTTCATAATCGCGGTGCAAAATCCTTCCAAAAAAACAAATCAAATAACCACAAGAGGGACTGTCACAAATCTCAGTCTGCAACAGCCCCATGCATCCTCTTATCTCGGTGCGACAATCTCGTCGATCAAACCGTATGCCTTCGCCTCTTCGGCTGTCATCCACCGGTCTCTCTCTGTGTCTGCCGCGATCACATCGTACGGCTGACCTGTATTTGCCGCCAGCATCTCGTTCAACTTTTTCTTCGTCTGAAGAATCTTATCCGCTACAATCTTAATGTCAGTAGCCTGTCCCTGTGCACCGCCTGACGGCTGGTGGATCATCACCTCTGCGTTAGGAAGCGCAAAACGTTTGCCTTTCGCGCCGCCTGCAAGCAGAAACGCTCCCATGCTCGCAGCCATACCCATGCAGATCGTGGATACATCACATTTTACGTAATGCATCGTATCGTAAATAGCCAGTCCGGCGGATACTGATCCGCCCGGACTGTTAATATAAAGCTGGATATCTTTGTTCGGGTCCTCTGATTCAAGGAAAAGAAGCTGTGCAACGATCAGATTCGCGCTGACATCCGTCACTTCCTCGCCGAGGAAAATGATACGGTCTTTCAGCAGTCTGGAATAAATATCATAGGAGCGTTCTCCTCTTCCTGTCTGTTCAATTACCATAGGTACAAGACTCATACCTGTCATCCCTCCACTTTATTAAAATTCAGTGTAACTGTTTTATAATAGTTATGATCGATTATCTTTTACTCTGCCGGCGCTGCCTCAACTTCTACGGCAGCATCTGTAATCATCTCAACAGCAGTCTGGATCGCCAGATCATTCTTCATCTGCTCTCTCTCCTGCTCGCCCATGATCTCTTTGAGCTTGTCAACTTCCATCTTGTACTGCTCTGCCATTTTTGCGATCTCTTCATCGACGCGCTCGTCGCTGATCTCGATATTCTCAGCCTTTGCGATAGCTTCCAGTACAAGGCTGTTCTGGATTCTCTTAAGCGCTTCCGGCTTCATCTGGTCGAGCATCTGGTCTACTGTCATGCCTGTAAACTGCATATACTGCTCAAACGTAATACCCTGAGCCTGAATTCTTCTGGAGAAGTCGTCAGCCATACGGCGTACCTGCTCGTTAATCATTGCTTCCGGAATCTCCATAGATGCATTTTCAACAGCCTTAGCTACTACTTTATTCTCTTTTGCACGCTTTGCATCCTGAGTCTTTCTCTCAAGAAGCTTTGCACGGATATCATCTCTGTACTCAGCAAGCGTATCGAACTCAGAAACGTCCTTTGCGAACTCATCATCTGCTTCCGGAAGCTCTTTTACTTTGATCTCGTTTACCTTGCATTTGAATACTGCTGCCTTGCCCTTAAGCTCTTCTGCCTGATAATCCTCCGGGAATGTAACGTTAACTTCTGTCTCCTCACCGATCTTTGCGCCTACAAGCTGATCCTCAAATCCCGGAATGAAGCTGCCGGAACCGATCGTGAGCGGATAATCCTCGCCCTTGCCGCCTGCAAATGCAACGCCGTCTACGAAGCCTTCAAAATCAAGCTTGATCATATCGCCGTTTTCTACTGCGCGGTCATCAATGTCAATCATTCTGGAGTTGCTCTCGCGCTCCTTATCAACTTCCTTATCTACATCCTCCTCAGATACGGAGACCTCTGTCTTTTCAACCTCAACGCCCTTGTAATCGCCAAGTGTTACCTCCGGCTTCACAGCTACCTCTGCTGTAAAGATAAAGGATTTGCCCTTTTCGATCTGTGTCACGCTGATGTCCGGCTGGGAAACGATATCCTCGCCGCACTCGTCTGCTGCCTTTGCGTAAGCTTCCGGAATGATCTCGTTTGCTGCATCTTCATAGAAAATGCCTGCGCCGTACATCTTCTCGATCATCTTACGCGGTGCTTTTCCCTTACGGAATCCCGGAAGTGTGATCTTTCCTTTATTTTTGTTATATGCTTTTTCCAGTGCTGCTTCAAATTCATCTGCGGAAACTTCGATCGTAAGCTTCGCCATATTCTTTTCCAGTTTTTCTACCTGTACACTCATTACGTGTATTCCTCCTTAACTTCTGTTCACCTGTATCTGGAACGGCTGTTTCTGCCTATTCGCAGTCATTAAATTACTATAACACAGGGCGCGCAAAATTACCAGCACTTTTTTACCGGTATACGATACCCTCTGCCAGTGTCTGCGCAGCTTCTTCCCCTTTTATCTGACGCACCAGATCAAGTGCGAAGTCAATTGCCGTTCCCATGCCGCGGCTCGTAGTCACATGACCGGCTACAGACACCGGCTGCGTCCCGCACTTTGCTCCGATAAGCTTTTCCTCAAATCCCGGATAGCAGACTGCCTCGCGCCCCTCAAGAATGCCAAGCGCACCCAGTACGCTCGGAGCCGCACAGATAGCCGCGATCTTCTTTTTTGCCGCATCCGCCTCTTTAAGCAGTGTGCAAAGCCCTTCGTGCGCGCCGAGATGAAGTGTCCCCGGCATACCGCCTGGAAGGACAAAAAGCATTCCTTCTTCCTTATCGATCTCTTCAAACAGCTTATCCGCAAGAACCGTGATATTGTGGCTGCCGCATATTTCTTTTCTTCCCATTACAGATACCGTCTCCGTCTCGATCTGCGCCCTGCGCAGAATATCCACAACAGTCAGCCCTTCGATCTCTTCAAATCCATCCGCCAGAAAAACAAATGCTTTCATATATAATACCTCCCGCTCAGTTTACGTTTTCCTCAGTTTAGCAGAGTGCGGTAAGAAAATCAAGCCTGTGCAGACTACTAACCTCATCCGTCGCCTGCGGCTTTGATTCGCTAAGTACCGGCGGCTTCACAGGGTTTGCATTTGGTATCTGTAACCGTTGATTTTCTTCTTAAATATTTTTTCTTATGCCGGAAAATTATAGTATAATATAAGCGCCTGCATACTTCGGGCAAAAAACTGCATCAGAAAGGATGGTTTTTCATGGAAATAGAAAGAAAGTTCCTCATCAGATCACTTCCCGACAACTTAGAACAATATCCGTTCCACTTCATTGAGCAGGCGTATCTGTGTACTGCTCCCGTCGTCCGCGTGCGCAGACAGGACGACGAATATATCCTGACATACAAAGGCAAAGGACTCATGGTCCGCGAAGAATACAATCTTCCGCTCTCCGAGGAAGCGTACCATCACCTCCTTCAAAAAAAGGACGGGAATATCCTCACAAAAAAAAGATACCTGATCCCGTTGTCTGACGGACTGACGGCAGAGCTCGATATCTTTGAAGGGAAATTTTCGGGACTGATGCTTGTAGAAGTAGAATTTCCAAACGAGGAATGTGCTGATGCATTTAAAGCGCCTGACTGGTTCGGAAATGACGTTACATTTTCAAACAAATTCCATAATTCTGTGCTCAGCGAACTGGAAGCATGGAATCTTGAAACGTACTGTAATTGCTGAAACAAAGCGTTTTGAGTTTACACCTTTTTGTATCGCTTCTGCTGCGGATGTGCACTGTATCTTTTCCATACACTTCCGCGGCAGAAGAATTCATGTCTTTTATAGAGTGTTTCCGCGGCAGAGGAATGCTGCTTCTTTTACATATCTCTTACGCTTCGATGAATTATTGGGGGGGGGAGAAAACGATTCACGCAACAAAATGAAGCATCTCTTATCTTTTCTTTTTTTATTTTTTCTTTTCCTGCAAAATTCTTTCTTTGATCTGATCCAGCATAAAATCATCCTGCGCCGCATCGTTCGGAAAAACAATCTTTTTCTTTTCCAGACGCCGCTCATAATGATCCGCTCTTTTTCTTTCTATCCAGACTGCCATCCCTGCTATGATCCGCAGCGGTCGTGATCTGCTCTTTTCGTATTTCATCCCAAAATCCAACAGATTCATCTTGACTCCTTTCCCTCTGCCGTCTCTCATAAAACCGTATATTTTCCTAATACAAAGCCACATATAACGCTTTATGCCACATTTTGTCGCTTTACGGCGAAATATGTATTCGTTTCGTTGCATTTGCGGATATTCTTAAAAGAAATTGTTATAATGCAAAGTAGGAGGGCAAGTAATGGAAAAAATTGTTATTTGTGATATGATCAAAGAGCTTCGGCAGAAAGCAGGCTATACACAGGCGCAGGTAAGCCAAATGCTGAACATCCAACGACAAACTTATTCAAATTATGAAAATGCGACACGCACTCCGCCTTTGGAGATCATCACTGCACTGGCCGATCTATACCATGTCAGCACGGATTATCTCATTCTCGGCGGCGAGACAGACTCTGCGCAGACTGCATCCGAAGAGGAAGCTGCCGCTTCCCTGAATCCTGATGAACAGACGCTGATCAATATTTTTTCGGAATTGTCAGAGCAGTCACAAAAAGAAATCATTACCTTTGCCCAGTACAAAAAACTCTTTACAGAATGATTTTTCTCCCCTCTGACATATCCCTTTGCACCTTGGTAATTTGCATATAATGTCTACTGCTTTACATTATAACAATATTATCCCTCTTAAGCAATGCTGTAATTTGCATTTACAAT
The DNA here is from genome assembly GCA_958422845.1 of uncultured Lachnospiraceae bacterium. GTDB lineage: Bacteria > Bacillota > Clostridia > Lachnospirales > Lachnospiraceae > Choladousia. The sequence continues at coordinate 5,732 of CATZPU010000080.1, forward strand.
GACACGTTTTGTTTCGTTTTTCTCCTGGACATACTAAACTATAGTGAAGGAGGAGACGTCATGACAGAACAACGTGCAAATCAGTATCGCCAGCTTGGACTCACTATAGCGTATTACCGCAAACTGCGTGGGCTGACACAGCTTCAGCTCGCTGAATATACCAACCTCAGCCGAACTCATATCAGTAATCTGGAGGCTCCTAATA
>CATZPU010000081.1 GCA_958422845.1 uncultured Lachnospiraceae bacterium
CACGCCTCTTATGGCATTGCGTGCAAGCTTTGACCTGCTTGCATCAGGCAAATTGAAAGAAGAGGAATATACGGAATTTCTTTCGTGCTGCCGCGGACAGTTGGGACGCCTTATGGAGCTTACGGACGCTCTTTTGCAGATCTCCAGACTTGAAACGGGGCTGATCGCTCTGCATTTACAGCAAAGTCCGCTTTTTGATACGATCCTTATGGCGGTCAACCGCATCTACCCGCGGGCGCAGGAGAAAAATATCGAGATTATTTTTGAGGAACCGGACGAAACCGATGCAGACGTTATAGTCTGGCATGATGAGAAGTGGCTGTCGGAGGCTCTGATCAATATTTTGGAGAATGCGGTCAAGTACAGTGACAGCGATTCCAGAATACGCATCTCGCTTTTTTGGATGGCAGCATCTGTGCGCATTGAGATCGAGGATCAGGGGATCGGGATTTCGGCGCAGGAGCGCAATCAGGTGTTTCGACGGTTCTGGCGCGGGCAGGATGCGCGTGTACAGGCACAAAAAGGACAGGGGATCGGGCTGTATCTGAGCCGCCAGATCATAGAAAAGCATCACGGGACGATCCGCGTTGCTCCGGTCATACCGCAGGGAAGCCGCTTTATCGTATCGCTCCCGCTTACCTAGTGCAGCGTTTCTTTGTCTAAAGTCTTACAGAAATGTAAGGCTTTTTTCTTTTTTGGAAAGAATGCAGAAAGAAACGTCTGTTAGAATAAAGCATAAAGAAAAGGCAGAAAGGGATGACTTTATGGGAGTAATATTAAAAACAAAGGAGCTGTGCAAGTTTTACGGGACGGGCGCACAGCAGGTAAAAGCAGTCGATCATGTAGATCTTGAGATCGAGAAGGGGGAATTTGCCGCGATCGTGGGAAAGAGCGGATCGGGAAAATCGACGCTGCTGCACATGATGGGAGGGCTTGACAGACCGACGTCAGGGCAGGTGTGTATCAGGGATGTGGATATTTACAAGCCCTCAGAGAATGCGCTCGCCGTATTCAGACGCAGGAAGATAGGCTTCGTATTTCAGGCATACAATCTCATATCCTCGATCAACGTATGGGAGAATATCGTACTGCCGCTCGGACTTGATAAAAAGAAGGTCGATGAGGCGTACGTCAACGAGCTGATCGATATTCTGGGGCTTCGCGACAGGCTTCATCACCTGCCGCATGCGCTCTCAGGGGGACAGCAGCAGAGGGTGGCGATCGCGCGTGCGCTTGTGACGCATCCTGATATTGTCTTTGCGGACGAGCCGACAGGAAATCTTGATTCGCGCACGGGCGATGAGGTGATTACGCTGCTGAAAGCTTCGGCGCAGAGGTTTGGGCAGACGCTGGTCATCATTACGCATGATGAGGACATTGCCCAGATGGCTGACCGGATCATTCTTCTGGAAGACGGAAAGGTGGTAGCGCCGTGAAAAGAGAAGAAAACAGAAAGCAAAAGCAGATCATGCAGAGTACAACGCCGCAAAAAGGCATGTCTATTGCAAGACTGGCGCTTTGCAGCAACAGACAAAACAAAACGCGCAGCATACTTGTGACAGTTTCGATCTGTTTTACGATGCTGCTGCTTGTGCTCGTCTCCTCGTACGGATACGGGCTGATCCGGTCGCAGAAGGTAAATGCCGGACTTTCAAGCGGCTCGCATTACGGATATATCAAAAGAGCGGACGAGGAGATGATCGCGCAGATGAAGCTGCGCAGCGAATTTGACAAGATCGGTCTGATGGCGCTCACTGCTTTGACGCAGAATGACGGCGCAATGTATTATGCGGACGATACGGCGCTTGCATTTAACAATATGCACAATCGTCTGGCAGAGGGAACGTACCCGAAAGAGGGCAATGAGATCGCAGCAGGCGCAGCTTTTTTAAAAGAATGCGGCGTATCTGATCCCAAGGTAGGCGATAAAGTGCGTTTGCAGCGCCGTTTTGACATGGAGACGCCTTTTGAAGAAGAGGAGTATACGATCAGCGGACTGGTAAAGGAAAATGAGGTCGGAACCGGCGTTTACCGTGCAGTATTTCTGTCGAGGGAGTATTTTGAAGATGCCGTGCCGCGTAAAGAGCGGGAGTATAACGCTTATTTTTCACTGGCTCCGTTTGTACAGATCAATACAGATGACGCTGAGGAGGTGATACAGGATCTTGCGTCCCTTGTCGGCGCAGAGGAAAGAAATGTGAATGTCAACATGGGATATTTGAAATGGAAGCTTGACGCAGGATATGAGACGATCACCGTCTGCGCGCTGATCATCTTCTGCATCGTGCTGTTTTCTGTTCTTGTCATCTACAATATCTTTCAGGTGGGGATCGTACAGAAGATTCAGGAGTACGGAAAGATCCGTGCCATCGGCGCTACGAAGCGTCAGATGCGCAGACTGATATTTTCAGAAGGAATGCTTCTGGCAGCTATTGGGATTCCGGCAGGGCTTGTTCTTGGTACTGTGATCGCATCTGTATCATTTGACTGGCTGATGCATCTGGAAAATACGTACCGTCCGGCAGGCTATACTGTCGTCTCGCCGATCTCGCCGACCGTTCTTTTGCTTGCAGCCATGATCTGTTTCCTTACAGTCTGTCTTGCGCTTCGCCGTCCAATGCGCCTTGCTTCGTCCATTTCGCCTGTGGAAGCGGTACGGTATCAGGAGGGCAGTACGGGAAAGCGTGGGAAAAGCACCAGAAAGGGAAAGAGGGAAATGCGCGTTTTTGACCTGACGCTTGCAAATCTGGCAGCACAGAAAAAACGTACCGTTATGACGATCGTTACGATGGGGCTTTCGTGTACGCTCTTTGTCGTGCTCGCCAATCTCGGCGGAAATCTGGACACAGAATACGATGCGAGAAAGCAGGTGGAGTTCGGTGATTTTCAGATCGAGCTCGATTATTCCATAGGAGATAAGGCGTATCCGGAAAATAATCTCGACGCGATCCTGAAAAATAATCCGCTCGATCAGGAATTACTTGACAAGCTGCGTGATATCGACGGCGTTGTACAGGCAGACACACAACGTATCCTTTGCGCACAGCTTCTCGATGAAAACGGACAGGCATCCGAAAAATCATATTCTGTCCTCGTTTTAGACCGTGAAACTTTCGAAAAGGAGCTGGGGGAAGGCGGAGGAGAAGGAGAGTTTTCCTACGACAGTGTCGCACAGAATTCCGAGATCGTCTGGGGAGCGCGCTATTTTATGGAAGAGGAAGGAGTCGCACAAGGGGATATCAAAAAGCTTCTTCTGACGAACGGAACGCAGGAGAAGGTACTCGATGCACAGGTGTCCGGTTCTTTCGGAATGGCTTCGGCGGACTGGGTGATGACGGAGGATACGTACCGGTCGCTTGGTTTTGCAGGCGATCCCGTATATAAGGTATGGATCACGTGTGAACGCGGAACGGAATCGTCTGTGGAAGCGCAGATCAAAACGCTTCTTGAAAATAAAGAGCATCTTGAGATAAAGACATACGCGGACGTACTTTCTACATCTAAGACGGCAGTAGGTATAATGAAGCTGTTTTTCTACGTGCTGAGCGGTATGATCGCGGTGATCAGCTTCCTGAATATGGCGAACACGCTTGTCGTCAGCGCTGTGACACGCAGGCAGGAGTTTGGGATGATGCAGGCGATCGGCATGACAAATGCGCAGCTAAACGCAAGCCTGCAGGGAGAGGGACTGCTCTTTACCGTCGGAACAGTAGCTGTATCCATGCTTGTCGGTATTCCGTGCGGCTACGGACTGTTCCGGTACGGAAAGGCGGATCAGATGTTCGGGCTCAATCAGTATCACCTTCCGGTGCGTGAGCTTTTTGTGATGGTCGCATTTCTGGCGTTGTTCCAGACTGTCCTGTCTTTCGTGCTGACGCGCAGCGTAAAACGGGAATCCGTGATCGAACGTATCCGGTATCACGGATAAACAAGATGCTCCTGCGTAATATCCGTCAGCACCTCGCGCAGATATTTCTCCGCCAAATAATTTGCCATCGGCAGATTCATATCGAGGTAGTTGCCGCAGTCCTTTGCACTGGCGCCCGGTACTTCCTCGTGGAAGTCGCGGATAAAGGCAAACATCTCCTGCATCAGAGGAACGATGTCCTTTGACTCGTAATCTCCGGCAAGCAGGAGATAGAAGCCGGTGCGGCAGCCCATCGGTCCGAAGTATACGGTCTTGTCGCCGTACTGCGCATGATTTCTTAAAAAGGTGGCTGCAAGATGCTCGATCGTATGCATCTCTGCCGTGTTCATAACAGGCTCGCCGTTCGGTTTTGTCATGCGGATATCAAATGTTGTGATAGTTTCATTTCCAACGTGATCTTTACGTGAAACGTAAAGTCCCGGAAGAAGTTTAATATGGTCGATCGTAAAGCTTGCTATTTTTTTCATCTGTGATACGTCCTTTCTATTTTTTAATAATCTGTGTATCTAAGTGATACTTTTTGTGCTGTCGAAAAGTTCTCATTAGCTGCATTACGTTAATTTTAACAGATTGCGCCGCGGGATACAACCTTGACTTTGCCATATGGAAATGATAAAATTAGTGAGAAAATTGCCAAAAGAAGCGGAAGCAGGAGTGTCAAAGAAGAGAGGGCATTTTTGTATAAGCTGCGGCATTGGGAGGAAGACAGTATGATAGGCGATAAAAAAGTCCTGTTCAGCGGTATGCAGGCAACGGGAAATCTTACACTTGGAAATTATCTTGGCGCACTGAAAAACTGGGTGACGCTTAGTGATGAATATGAGTGCTTTTATTCAGTAGTAGACATGCATTCGATTACGGTGCGTCAGGATCCGGCGACGCTGCGCAAGCGTGCGCGCGCACTGCTGACGCTGTATATTGCAGCCGGACTCGATCCGGAAAAGAACTGCATCTATTATCAGTCTCACGTATCCGGTCACGCGGAGCTTTCCTGGATACTGAACTGCTTTACGTATATGGGCGAGCTCAACCGTATGACGCAGTTCAAGGACAAGGCGTCCAAGCATGCGGACAACATTAACGCAGGTCTGTTTACGTATCCGGTGCTGATGGCGGCTGATATTCTGCTTTATCAGGCGGACGTCGTTCCGGTCGGTATCGACCAGATGCAGCATCTGGAGCTGACGAGAGATATTGCACAGCGCTTTAATGCGATCTATGGAGACGTATTTACAATTCCGGAGGCGTATATCGGCAAGTCGGGTGCGAAGATCATGAGCCTTCAGGAGCCGACAAAGAAGATGAGCAAATCCGACGAAAATCCGAACGGAAGCATCTATCTGATGGACGATCCTGATACGATCCGCAGAAAGTGCAAGCGCGCCGTGACAGATTCTCTCGGCGAGATCCGTTACAGTGAGGAGCAGCCGGGACTGCACAATCTGATCGACATTTACTGCGCTTGTCAGAACAAGACGCCGGACGAAGTCGTAAAGGAGTTTTCCGGATGCGGCTACGGTCAGTTCAAGGAAGCAGTCGGCGAGGCAGTCGTAGCGATCCTTGAGCCGCTTCAGAAGCGTGTGGCAGAGCTTGAAAAGGATAAAGGCTATATCGACAGCGTGATCAAGAACAACGCAGAGAAAGCAAACTACTTTGCACAGAAGACGCTGCGCAAGGTACAGAAGAAAGTAGGATTTCCTGAGAGAATACGCTGAGAGGAAAGTCTGCGGGTTGACAGCCGGCTCAAAGCATACGGGCAGCCGGACACAAAATGACGGGAGAAACACTGCAAGATGGAAATGAGGAGTTCCGTTTTGCAGTGTTTTTATATATCTTTTGGCAGCAGGCGTTTCATATCCTCAGGAGGTTCGCATGTGAAGTCCAGTTCTTTTCCGGTGAGCGGGTGGCAAAAGGAGAGACGGTAGGAGTGAAGCGCCTGCCTTTGCATCAGAACGGTGGGCGACGGATGGT
>CATZPU010000082.1 GCA_958422845.1 uncultured Lachnospiraceae bacterium
ATTTTGAATCTGAATAAAGCTCCACCTCGCAGGGACGGTTAAGCGCCTCAAGTCCGACGATCGCCGCCATAAGCTCCATCCTGTTATTCGTTGTCTTTTTATACCCCTGTGAAAATTCGCGTTCATGCAGCTTTCCGGTTCTGTCGACATATTGTAGGATCGCTCCGTAGCCTCCGGGACCTTCCGGATTGCCGCGTGCAGCGCCGTCCGTAAAAATCTTTACCAGCATCCTTCTCTCCTTCTTACTCTTCCTGTGCAAGCAGTTCCTGTATCTTTCCAGAAATATCCCGCGTTCTTTTCTGCTCCCTGCCGCTTGTGCTGATGCCGACTACAAAGTCGTCATTTTCTGCAATGCCCGGAAAATAAAAATCGCACCTCGTCTTATCCGCACATACATTCACCGGAATGCCAAGACATTTGCACGCGGTATAGATCTCCTGATTCACCTTATTGTCATTCGTAGCCGCGATCACGAGAGCTGCGTCATAGATGTCCTCCCGCTCAAAATGCTTTTTCAAAATAGTAAGCTTTCCCTCCTGCTGCATCTGCTTGAGCTCCTGATTGACCTCAGGCGCGACCACAACAAGCTCGTCTGTAAATTTCACCAGCGTCCTGATACGGCGCTTCGCGATCGTCCCTGCGCCTGCAACGACCACTTTCTTATCTGTAAGATCTACAAACATCGGAAAATAGTGCTTCCTGTTTCCACTCATGTTCTTTGCCTCTTTCTTTCATCGTTACTGTTCGCTGCGTTCACAGTAACCTTTTGTTTCGATCCAGTCTACTATACCATACAGAGCCGGAAATGAAAACCCAAAAAAATCATCGACATTTCTCTGACACTGTACTATAATGAACCGTAATATAACTATCGGACTTTTTATAGTTATATTGTCATCACAATATTTCAGATAAAGCGAGGCTTTGACATGGCTATCAATTTCGTTAAAAAACTGCCGATTCCGGCAGAAGTAAAAAAGCAGTACCCGCTCTCCGAGAAGGTCATCCGCATCAAGCAGGAGCGTGACGCACAGATACGCGACGTCTTTACCGGAAAATCCGACAAGTTTATTTTGATCATCGGACCGTGCTCTGCGGATCACGTAGATTCCGTCATGGATTATATGCACCGTCTTTCCCGCGTTCAGGACAAGGTCGGAGACCGCATCATCCTGATCCCGCGCATTTATACGAACAAACCGCGGACGACAGGCGAAGGCTACAAGGGGCTGATGCATCAGCCTGATCCGGAAAAGAAACCCGACGTCTTTACCGGAATCGTCGCAATGCGCAAACTGCACGCAATGGCGATCGAAGAGACGAACCTTACGGCCGCCGATGAGATGCTGTATCCCGAAAACTGGCGGTATCTCGACGACCTGCTCTCCTACGTTGCGATCGGAGCACGTTCTGTCGAGGATCAGCAGCACCGCATGACCGTCAGCGGCATGGACGTTCCTGCCGGTATGAAGAATCCGACGAGCGGAGACTTTTCCGTAATGCTCAATTCCGTCGTTGCCGCACAGGCAAAGCACAATTTCATCTACCGCGGCTGGGACGTCAACACAGACGGAAATCCGCTCGCTCACGTTGTTCTGCGCGGCGCTACGAATAAGCACGGAAACGCTATTCCGAACTATCATTATGAAGATCTGCAGCTTCTTCTTGAGATGTACGAAAAACGCAGCCTTGCAAATCCGGCTGCGATCATCGATACGAATCATTCCAACTCCGGCAAACGGTATCTGGAGCAGATCCGTATTTCTAAAGAGATCCTGCACAGCAGAAACTACAATGCAGACATCAAAAAACTGGTCAAGGGGCTGATGATCGAAAGCTACATCGAAGACGGCAGCCAGAAGATCGGCGACGGAGAACATATCTACGGAAAATCCATCACCGATCCGTGCCTTGGATGGGAAAAATCAGAAGCGCTCATATACGACATTTACAAACAGTGCTGATTATTGATATTCACTGACATTATCTGCCGTTACCTTCGCGTACGGCAGATAAATATATCTTTCCTTTTCAAACAATATCTCGTCCATTCCCTCTTTGCAAACGAGAGCGACTGCCAGTTTTGCCATCGCTCCTGCCTGCCCTTCCTTATCATTATAAACAGTTCCCGCCAGTCTGCCGTCCTCGACCGCACGAAGCCCCCTGTCTGTACCGTCTATTCCGAAAAAGACCGGAAGCGTCGACTCTGTATAATTCAGCTTCCTGTACGCATCGACCGCGCCAAGCGCCATATCGTCATTATTTGCCAGAACGAGTTCAATATCATTTCTGTACTGACCGATCATCTGCGTCATCCGGTTCTCCGCCTGCGCACGGTTCCAGTTGGCGATCGCATAGCTGAGCTTTTCCAGAGCGATCCCGCTGTTTTTCAGCGTGTCCACCGCTTTTTCCGTGCGTATGATCGCGTCCTGATGCCCCGTCTCTCCCTCAAGCACGACGTACTGTATCTTCCCGTCGTGATTCCGGTCGATTTTTTCATCTGAAAGGATCGCCTCTGCCGCAAGCTCCCCCTGCATCACGCCGGACTGTACGGCGTCCGCGCCGACGTAATACAGACCGCTCCACTGCATCAGATCCTCTGCAACAGGCTCCCTGTTGAAAAATATGATCGGAACCTCCCTCTCGCGCGCCAGATCAATGATCTCGGAGGGGTCCGTCCTGTCTGCCAGATTCACACACAGCACATTGCAGCCCGCATCAAGCAGCTCCTTCACCTGATCGTCCTGCGTCCGCTGCGAGCCGGCGGCGTCCTTAAGCGTCACCGTCGTCTTAAATTCCTGCGTCTCCATTGCCGAAAGCTGCTCCTTAAAACTTGCGATCAGCTCGCTCAAAAAAGTATCGCTCTGATTGTAGCACGCCACGCCTGCCTGAACTGTCACCTGACCGTTTTGCTGCTGCGCGGTACAGCCGCCAAGCAGCACACAGGCGCATGAAAGTATTCCCATTTTGAATGCCGTATTCCTTTTCATCTTCTCCCTCTGTATCTTCTACTGGTTCATCGTAAAAATGATCTCCTGATTTTCTTCTGAAAAAAGATTGCTCCGCCGCAGCACCGTATGCGAGACCGTCCTGTTCTCCATCTCATAAAAGAAAAACTTTTTCAGCTTTCCGGCTGCTTCCGTAAGACTCTGATACCCGACGTTAAATTCATCCGGCACGACCAGACATTCACTCTTTCCCGAATCAAGATAATAGACCGCCTCCGTCGAACATCCGATGCCGTATACGAGCGCACCGCGCAGATTGTTTAACGATGATTCCTGTCCCGCCATGATCGTGCTGCTGTTGTCGAGCGCAGCTACAAAGTCCACCTTATCCTGCTGTTCCAGAAAACGCCTGTCAAACTGCGATCGGAATCCGGTCACAGACCACAATATCTGCGCGCCATATCCGGAAATCGTATCCCGAAAGCCTCGTTCCCGCTTGATCACCGCCTGCGAATCCGCCGCCTCTGAGACGATCCCGATCGTCTTTCCTTCCAGATTCTCACTGTAATCGTACAGAAGCTCCTTTGCCAGAGTCACTCCCATCGCATAATCATCCGGTTTTACAGACGGCACCGATACAGCCTCATCCTCCTCGGAAAGACTTCCAAGGAGCAGCACCGGCACCTTTTTTTCCAATCGCTGTACCATCTCCTCCATATCGTCGCCTGCGACGGGCTGTAAGATCAGAGCATCCGCCCCGTCCTCAAGCTGTGTCTTGGCAAGCTGCTCCGCTTCGGAGACAGTCAGCCTGTCCTCTGTGCTGACGACAAACATCTCGACGCCCTGATCGGCTGCCGCCATGCGCAGGCCGTATTTCAGCGCAGACCACCTGCTGTCATCGGAATCCTGTAGTATCACAGACACTTTTTCAGACTGCGTAAGGCTCTTTTCCCGAAACATCATAAGCGCGACGATCACGATCAGCAGCGCGAGGACTGCCTCTGTCATGATAAATTCTTTCCTGCTATTTTTCATCTTCGTTTTCCCTCGTCTGCATGATCGACTCTGTCCGCTCAAACATGCGCCCTTCTTCCAGAAGCTTTCTGTTCTCCTCTGTATACGGAACTGCCGGAATACAGATATAAACCGTCGTCCCGACATCCGGCTCACTCTCAATGCGCAGTCCGTATTCCTTACCAAAAAGTATCTGAATACGATTATTTACATTCAAAAGCCCGACGCCGGAGCCATGCTTATGCACGCGGCTGCTGTCCGTCAGCAAAAGCTCTGCCTCTTCTTCCGGAATACCGAGTCCGTTATCCTTTACGGCAAGCACGATCTCGCCATTTTGCAGCTTTCCGGACACTTCTATCTCTCCGCCCTCATCCATACCGCGTACGCCGTAGTTTATTGCATTTTCGAGGATCGGCTGTAAGATCAGCTTCACCGTACAGCAAGACTCTACTGCCGGCTCCACATCAAAGCTGACTGAAAAAGAATCCCGACAGCGCACCTTCTGGATATTCATATAGCTGCGCGCATGCTGCAGCTCGTCGCGGACGCTGATCACCGTGCGTCCTTTAGAAAGACTGATCCTGAAAAACTTTGCAAGCTGGGACAGCATATAAGCGGCGTCGTCATTTCGCTGCGCCTCGATCGTCCATATGATCGAATCAAGCGCATTATACAGAAAATGCGGATTGATCTGGCTTTGCAGAGCGTCAAGCTCACTTTTCCGCCTTTCATTCTGCTCCCAGACGATCTTTTTCATAAGCCCTTCTATTTTCTCATACGAATCCTGAATCGAATAGCCCAGATGACGTATCTCCTGAGAGCCTCCGATATAGATCTGCGGCTTCTTCCCTGCTTCGTATTCCATGACGGAGCTGTTCAGCTTCAAAATCGGTCTTGAAATGCGCAGCGATACGACGCGGTTGACGACTACAAGCATCATCGCCATCAAAAGAATCAGGATCACAATAAAATAACGGATATCCACCATACCGTGCGTGAACATGGAATACGGGATCACGCCGATCAGCTTCCATCCCGTGTAGCTTACCGTATTGACGAGCACCTTTCTGTGCTCTCCCTCAAACACCTCGTCATAGACTCCGTCCTTGTACGCAGCCGCCTCTGTATTATTTTCCCTGCGCAGCCCGTCGCTTATCTGGATCTGCTGCTGATGGTAGATGATCTCGCCGTCCCCGTCGCACAGATAAAAATACTGCCCGTTATTGAGCGTATTGATCTGATTGAGCATACGTGAGATCGCAGAGTAATCCATATCGACCAAAAGTACTCCCGTCTGTGAATCTCCTCCTATCGTCAGCTCGACCACGCGGCTTAGAGAGATCACCCAGTTGTACCGAAACGTCCCGTCATCGAAAAGATTCTGGATATGCGGCGTGGAAAAATGCATATTTTCCATCTCATCCATCGCCTGCTCATACCAGCCCTGCCGCGTCACATCGGGGTCCTCTTTTTGGGACGCCACCGGCTCCGCCGCGAGAAGGCTGCCGTGATCATTGTAGACGGCAATGCTGCGCAGCTTCTCCTTGTGCGCCTCATACAGAAGATTCAGCTCCTTTTGAAAGCTCCTGTCCTGACTCGAAAAATCGCTCTCTTTAATGACATGGTAATAAGCGGCGTCCGAGATCTGCCGCATGCTGATCAGATAATCCTCCAGACTTTCCCTCGTCTGCTCCATGAGTTTTTGTGTGCTCTGGATGATCTCGTGTCGGGAACGGAGCGAAAATCTGGCATACAGTACGATCCCGAAAATCAGCATGATAGAAATGGAGATCACGGAAAAGGCAAGCATGATTGTAGACTGAATTCCTCTGTGCCTTATTTTTTCCAGAAACCTCAAATATCTATCCTTCACTGTTCACATGCTCCGTTCTGTATTTTGAAGGTGATACGCCATATCTCCTCTTAAATACAT
>CATZPU010000083.1 GCA_958422845.1 uncultured Lachnospiraceae bacterium
CTTGGAGAATCAGGCATATCGGATGCGGTGCTTCTCTGGGTAGGCGAAGAGGACCCGTCTGTCGGAAAGGAGCGTCGGGCGGGCGTTCTCGATGGTCTGAAGCTGTGCGAAGTCCCGAAAGCGGAGGTAGTCGTGACAACATTTTTCTACGATGACGTAGTAGAAAGCGTGCGGAGACTGCTTGATGGGAGAGCGCTTCCGGATGCGTTTATCTGTGCGACGGACCGGATCGCGGAGGGCGCATACAAAGCGCTGCGGGAGCGCGGGATAAAGGCAGGCGAGCAGGTGTCCGTGATAGGCTTCGGAGATTACGAGACGAATGAGCTTCTGGTTCCGCCGCTTGCATCTGTTGCATTTGACTGGCAGCGTTTCGGCGAGGTCAGTGCAGAGACAATGATCCAGATGATAGAAGGACGTCCCGTAAGCGAGGTGCAGATCATTTCGCACAAGCTGATACGGCGCGGGAGCGTGAGTGAGAAAAATCGGTAATAGCAACATCAGGCGCGGCAAAAGTGTGCTTTGCGAACGTTTCATGAAATCGTCAGATCGTTCGGAGTACACTTTTTTTGTGTATTTTCCACAAAAATGAGCACTCATTTTTGGAACCGATTCCAAAAATAATTTTTTCTTAATCTGCTTATTGACAGTCGGAAAGTACGGCGTTATAATCAAGATACGAAAAGAAACCGGTTCCAAAACAAAGGAGGAAAAAGAAGTGGGTAGATCAGAGGAATACCTGAAGATCTCGGAAGAGATCGTAAACTGCGTGGGTGGAATGGAGAACATTCAGGGCTCGGCACACTGTGCAACGAGACTGCGCATTGTCCTGAAGGATAATGACAGGGCAGATATGGAGAAGCTGGAAAATATCAGCAAGGTAAAGGGCGCTTTTGTAGCGGGAAATCAGCTTCAGCTCATTTTCGGCGCAGGCGTTGTGAATGATGTTTATGAAGTATTTTCAAAATATACGCATACGGAAAATATGTCTCTTGGCGATCTGAAAGCGGAGAGTGCAAAAAAGCAGAATCCGGTGCAGGCAGTGATCAAAGCGCTGTCGGATGTATTTATCGGTATCATGCCGGCGCTTCTGGCAGCGGCTCTTCTGATGGGACTGACCGGAGTGCTCGGCGGGCTCGATATTGTTCAGGAAAATGCGACGCTGTATGCAGTCAATAAACTGGTAAGTCTTGCGTCCAACGGAATCTTTGCGATCCTGCCGATGGCAGTCTGCTATTCTGCGACGAAGCGGTTCGGCGGCAATCCGGTACTCGGTATGGTAGTCGGAGCGATCATGCTTGACGGTTCCCTTGCAAATGCGTATCAGGCAGCGCAGGGACTTGCAGAGCCGGAGATACTCAGCCTGTTCGGGCTGAAGATCGAGCTGGTCGGTTTTCAGGGCGGCATCATCATTGCGCTGATGATGGGGTATATTGTGGCAAAGCTTGATATTTTCTTCAGTAAAAAAATACCGGATGTGATCAAGCTCCTCGTGGCTCCGCTTCTGACGGTGTTTATTTCAACGGTTCTTCTGTTTACATGTATCGGACCGGTAGGAAGAATTCTGTCAAACGGTATCACGGACGCGCTCGTATGGGGAACAGATAACCTCGGAGCATTCGGTTACGCACTGTTTGCAGGAGTTCAGCAGCTTGTAGTTATCACAGGTCTGCATCACATTATCGGGGCAGTAGAAGCGCAGCTTATCGCTGATACAGGCTCCAACTTCATCAATCCGCTGATGTCCGTAGCGCTGATGGGACAGGGCGGCGCCGTGCTCGGTTATCTGGCAGTAAACTGGAAAAATCTGAAAACGAGAGAGCTGTGTATTCCGAGTTTCCTTTCCACTTTATTCGGAATCAGTGAGCCGGCGATCTTCGGTGTAAACTTAAGATACCGTTATCCGCTGATCGGAGGCTGCATCGGCGGCGCGGCAGCAGGCGTATTCGTATATTTTTCAAAGCTGACAGCATTTGGTTTCGGTACTACGGCGGTTCCGGGAATCGCGATCGCGAATCCGGCAAATAACGGTTATCTGAATTATATCATTGCTCATCTGATTGCACTTGTGATCGGTCTTGTGTGTACGGTCATTTTCGGAAAAGCAAGCGGAAAGAGACTGACGGCGACAGAGACGGCGGCTCCGGTAAAAACGGCGGCAGCAGGAAAAAGTCAGATGAATGAGAAAACAGAAGCAGCATCGGATGCTGCAGAAAAAGATGCTGCAGAAAAAGACGCAGAAGCTGACAGCGAGGTCGTATTAAAGGCACCTGTAAACGGTGAGATACTTCCGGTGACAGAATCATCCGATCCGACCTTTGCGCAGAAACTTCTGGGCGATGGTATTGTAATAAGGACAAAGGATACACAGGTAAAAGTAATGGCGCCATGCGATGGTACAGTGAAATTTGTATATCCGGGCGGACATGCGGCAGGCATTGAGACGAAAAACGGAACAGGTATTCTCATTCACTGCGGCGTCGACACCGTTAAGTTAAACGGCGAAGGCTTTACGATTCATACAGAAGAAGGACGAAAGGTAAGCGCAGGCGATGTGCTGCTTGAGTTCGACAGAAATACGATCGAGGGAAAAGGCTATTCTTCTGAGGTCGTTATGCTAGTGACAGACAAACCGGAAAACTGCACTGTAAAAGTAGAAGGGCTTAAAGACTGCATATGATGAACAAGGCAGATTATGAAAGACAAAAACCGGATTTTGGCTATATGCGGGAATCCGTGAAAAAAGATGCGAACAGACTTCATTTTCATCTCATGCCGCCTACCGGATGGATGAACGATCCGAACGGGCTTTGCCAGATGAACGGAGTGTACCATATTTACTTTCAGTATACTCCGTTTCTGGCAGGCTGGGGCACGAAGCTGTGGGGACATTACACAACGAAGGACTGGCTGCATTTTGAGGAGCAGGAGCCGTTTCTCTTTCCCGACTGTGCATGGGACAGAGACGGCGTGTACAGCGGTTCCGCGTTTGTAAAGGACGGAAAGATCCATTATTTTTATACAGGAAATGTAAAGCTGCTCGATAAGGAATATGACTATATTCTGGAAGGAAGAGAGCAGAATACGATACATTTTACGAGTGAGGACGGCATACAGGCAGGCAAAAAGCAGCTTGTCATGACGAATGAGGATTATCCGGCGGATATGTCGAAGCACGTAAGAGATCCAAAGGTATTTGAAGAAAACGGAAGATACTACATGGTACAGGGCGCAAGGGACGTCCATTCAGAAGGCTGTGCGCTTCTGTTTGAGTCAGAAGATCTGGAGCATTGGAGATATTTTGACAGGATCACACCGGACAAACCGTTTGGATATATGTGGGAATGTCCCGATCTGTTTGAGGCAGACGGGCAGAAAGTCCTGCTTGCCTGTGTACAGGGGCTGGAAGCGAAGGAACATCAGTATCAGAATGTATACCAGTGCGGATATTTTCCGGCACAGATCGATCTGGAAAAGAGAGAGTACCGTCTTGGAGCATATCAGGAGCTGGATAAAGGGTTTGATATTTATGCGGCGCAGACCTTTGAAGATGAAAAAGGCAGACGCATACTGATCGGCTGGATGGGAATACCGGACGCTGATTACGATAATGATGCTACGGTGGAATATGACTGGATCCATGCGATGACGATGCCAAGAGAGCTGAGATTTCGAAATGGCAGACTGATCCAGCAGCCTCTCGATGAAATGAAGGCGCTTCGTAAAAACGAGAGACAAACGGATATACAGTCGTTTGGTAAGTGGACGACTTCCGACTGCTGCTTCGAGATGGAAGTACAGTTTCAAAAAGAGCAGGAGCGCATGGAGCTAAATCTTCGGGACGATGTCCGGCTTTCTTACGCAGATCACGTACTGTCTCTGGAGCTTGGAAAAAGCGGCCGCGGCCGTACAAAGCGGACCGTGTATCTTGAGAGTCTCCAGAGCTTCATCGTATTTTCAGACACCTCTTCACTTGAGATATTTATCAACGGCGGAGAAGAAGTCATGACAACGAGAGTATACAGCGAGAAGCTTACACAGACTGTTGCGTTTACGAAGAGCACGGCAGGCGGAAGCGTGCGCTTATACGAGCTCGGAAGCTATAGTTACTGTTGACACAGGATTTTGCATATACTGCAAAGTCCGTAAGAAAATGATTCAGGTGTGAGAAAATCCCATTTACGAAGTGAATTTTAAATGGATTTGCAAATGCTGCTGTGAGCGGAGTGAGCAGCAATAAGTTATAATATATCGTAAGAAGAAAGGTGCTGTCTGTGTTGACGGCAGGTGTGCTCTGAGATAAAATGAAAACAGGCGGTTTTGCATGATAAGCTGTATGGGAGCGAGCAGTTCTGCATACAAAGCTGTGAGAGCAAAACCGCCTGGAAATATTTTAGAAAGAGGAAAAATACGATGAAGCTTACGATACTTGGCACAGGCAATGCAGCAGTGACAAAGAGATACAATACATGTTTCTGTCTGACAAACGAAAACGGACATTTTCTGGTAGATGCAGGCGGAGGCAATCGCATCCTGCGCGTACTTGAAGAGAGCGGGATCGCACTGGAAGAGATCCACGATATTTTTCTGACGCATGAGCACATCGATCATCTGCTTGGGATGATCTGGCTGATCCGCATGATCGGGCAGAAGATGAATCAGGGAAAGTATGACGGAGAGCTTCGTATCTATTGCCATGAAGGGCTGGTAGATACGCTAGTGACGATCGCGGGACTGACGATCCAGAAAAAAGTCACGAAGCACATCGGAGGACGCATCCGTCTGATCGCAGTAGCGTCAGGAGAGACGAGACAGATCATTGGCTGTCCGGTGACATTTTTTGATATTGGTTCGACGAAAGCCCGTCA
The DNA here is from genome assembly GCA_958422845.1 of uncultured Lachnospiraceae bacterium. Lineage (GTDB taxonomy): Bacteria > Bacillota > Clostridia > Lachnospirales > Lachnospiraceae > Choladousia. Next base: position 4,866 of record CATZPU010000083.1, read on the forward strand.
GTTTGGATTTTCGATGGTCACGCCGGAAGGAAAGAAGCTTTCCTGCTGCGGAGACGAACCGTATAATCCGTGTGAAAAGGAGTATGTAGAGGGAAGCGACTGGCTGATGCACGAGGCGTTCTGCCTGTATGCAGAAGCTGATAAATTCAAGCCGTACGAAAAGCATCACAGTACGGTGCGTGAGGCGTGCGAGCTTGCGCAGCAGATGAACGTGCCGAATCTGATTCTTTATCATACCGAAGAGACGCACGGCGATAAGCGCAAAGAACGGTACTGTGCGGAAGGCAGAGCGTATTACCACGGCAATCTGTATGTGCCGGAGGATCTGGAAGTATTTGAGGTGTGACAAATAAAGACATCTGGAAGGCCCTTAGCTGTGGGTATGAAATTCATAGCTAAGGGCTTTTGGCGTTATTTTTGGAGGTGTATTTCTTTTCAAATTTTAAATCTATCGAATTCGATAGGATTAAAGCTCTAAGGTTTCCAATTTGCGAACAATTGTTGAAGTAGTTCTGCTATTTGCTTTTACATATGTACTGTATGAATTTCATCTTAAGAGATATTTGAAGTAGTTGACAAGATTCATGAAAGACAGTCGGGAGGATGTAGCGGATGAGTTAAGAGCTGCAATATGAAGCAAAACGAAGGCTTTGAAGAGATCATAGAACGCTTAAAAGGATGCTTAGAAAATGAAATGAGAATAAAACGAATTATAGATGCAAAGGAATATATTCGTGCAAACTGGATTGCTACAAAGCTAGAAGTAAGATGTCAGGAGGGAGTAAAAGGGAACAGCTGGGATTGCTTTACATGTCCAAAACATGTATATTAAACGCACAAGTTATTGTATGATACTTTATCAGCATATTGTGAGGGCGTTCTTCAACATTATTTCCAAAGGTAAATTCAAGTAATCACTCTTGGCAAAATTCTTGTAAAA
>CATZPU010000084.1 GCA_958422845.1 uncultured Lachnospiraceae bacterium
GGTCGTGGAGCCGTTGCTCGGTTCGATCGCCTCTACTCCGGTCAGTTTTTTGATCAGACAGTCGTTGAACATGCCGATCGTCGCCACTTTCTCATATACATCCGGCATCTTCTCTTTTACCCAGAGGAGCCGCGGAAGAGCGCCAAGGGCGTAGGTCTGTCCGCTCTTTAAGTATATTTCCTTTTCCATCTGCGGGTCCATCTGGATCAGCTTTCCGACTTCGTCATCGCTGCGGGCGTCTACGTTTGCACATGCCCATATCTCATTGCCGTCTTTGTCGTAGAGGACGATACCCTCGCGCATACATGTGGTAGAGACTGCAAGGATCTGATCGGGACGAATGTCTGTTTCGGCGATGACGCCGCGGATGCACTCGCATGCAAGCTGCCAGTTGTGCGTCCAGTCGAAATCCATGCTGCCCGGATAGCGCGGATCTTCTTTATGTTCCCATTCGCGCTGTACGCAGCCGGTCTGATTGCCGTCAGGATCAAAGAGTACGGCGCGGACGCTTCCGGTTCCGGCATCGATTGCCAGTAAAAATTGTTCAGCCATAAAAATCCTCCTTAAAATAAGTTTATGTTCAATTGTTTGAGTTTTCTCTGTCCATGGCGAGAATGCTGCGCGCGGTATTCTCGTCTGTGATCAGTGTGTCAAGATACCCGCCCTTGAGCGCTGCGAGGATAGCGGCAACCTTCTGCTCTCCGGCAGCGACACCGATCGTATTTTCCAGTGATTTCAGCTTTTCAAGCGGCGTGCTGATGAGCTGCCCTTCGATGTCCGACGGGACGAGATTTCCGTCTTTATCAATGAAGTGGCAGAGAATGTCGCCGACTGCTCCTTTCATGGAAAGAAGGAGAAAATCACTGTTTGAAAACATGCCGTTTGTCAGTATCGTGGCGTTCTCACTCATGCCGCCGATGCCTACGACAGAAAACTGAGCCAGTGTGGACATATTTGCGATCTGTTCAACACTCGGTTCCTGATTCATCGCACAGACCATCTCGGCGCTCTTCATTAAAAGAGGAGCAGGAGTCAGGTACAGCTTTGCATTAAAAATACTGGAATGTGTATTCGGAAGATAGTAATTGACGCCGCCGGTCAGGGAGACGACATTTACCGGAAATTCAGATGAATTGGAGAGATAGTTGAGCACCCTGCTCGTAGTATCTCCGTAACCTATATTGATAAAACTGTTCTGATCGATGCGTTCACACAGATACATGGCGGCCGCCTGTGCGATGCTGTCATTCACATCACGCTCCCCGATCGGAGAGGGGACGATAAAAGCATCTTTCAGGTGAAAATGGCGGATAAAATCCTGCTCGATCTGCATACGGCGGTTATCGTTTTCACGAATAGAAAAACGGATGATGCCGTTTTTGCGCGCTTTATCGAGCAGGCGGTTGACACGCAGGCGGGAAATACCGAGATATTCGCCGATCTCCTGCTGCGTATAGCCTCCAATATAATAAAACCAGGCTGTTTTTACGAGAAGGTCCTCTTCATAATCATATTCGTTAGCCATAGAATACCTCCGTTCTAAACAAAAGTTCTTAGATAAATCATAAGTTCACATTTCTAAATGAAGTTTACCACGAATATCCGTGAATGTCAATAATAAAACACGGAGCAAAACAAAGAATACCTCAGTGAATATAACAAAAAACAATACATTATAATAAAAACAATAGGAAAAACGCACAATAAACATGGTTGACAAAAAGATGAAACTGTCGTATAGTATGACTAACATTAGTTTTGGCTAGTAACATTTGTTAAAAGGAGGGAAGGCTTTGTCAGCAAAAGCGCTTTTAAATATCAAGAATATATACAAGTCTTTTGGCATGAATGAAGTCCTTAAAGGCATCAGCCTCGATCTGAACGAGGGTGAGGTCCTTGCGCTGATCGGAGGAAACGGCGCGGGGAAAAGTACCCTGATGAAGATTATTATGGGAATCTATCAGCATGACAGCGGCGAGATCTATGTAAAGGGTGAGAAAGTTACTTCTAATAAGACGAGCGCCGCGCTTGCAAGCGGTATCTACATGGTTCCGCAGGAGCCGCTGCTGTTTCCGAATATGACAGTAGAGGAAAATATCGAGATCGGTTTTGACAAAAAGAAAACAGAGCTGCACAAAGAGCTGGTCGAGCTGATCGACAGCGTCGGTTGGAAGCTCGATCTGAACAGAAAAGCGGGCAGCCTTTCCATAGCGGAGCAGCAGATGGTAGAGATACTCAGAGGACTGCTGCGGCGTGCGCAGATCCTGATATTAGACGAGCCGACGAGTGCTCTGACTTTTGACGAGGTAGAGAGCCTTTTTAAGAGCGTGGAAGAGCTCAAGGCGAAAGGTATCGGGATCATCTACATCACGCACCGTCTTGCAGAGGTATTTGAGATCGCTACCGATGTCGCGATCATGCGCGACGGCAAGGTGCCGGTGCGGGGAAAAGTCGAAGAGTTTACGAGAGAGATGCTGGTAAAAGGTCTGCTGCCGCCGGATGCGCAGGAAAAAGAGGACACGATAAAGGAGCATCTGAAAAAGGTCGATTATTCGCATCTAAAGCCGGTGTTTGAGGTACAGGGCTTAAGCGGCTACGGATTTTCCGACATTTCGCTTAAAGTATATCCGGGCGAGATACTTGGACTGGCAGGAGTAGTCGGGGCAGGAAGAACGGAGCTTGCTACGACGATCTTCGGAAAAGACAAGGTGCTTTCAGGAAAAGTTCTCCTTGATGGAAAAGACATCACAGGACTTTCTACTAAAAAAGTCATCGAGGCGGGACTGAATTACGTTCCGGAGGATCGTCATTATCACGGTCTGTTCAAGATCAGCGATATTGCGGCGAACACTTCAAGTGCGATGCTCGCGCAGCCTGAGATGGGACGCTTCTTTCTAAATAGGAAAGAAGAGTACCGGATGACGCAGAAATACGTAGATGGTTTCCGTACAAAGGTAACGGGACAGGATCAGCTGGTGGGAAGTCTTTCCGGCGGAAACCAGCAGAAAGTAGTGATCGGCAGGTGTCTCTCTACTTCGCCAAAGCTCGTCATTCTCGACGAGCCGACGAGAGGAATCGACGCCGCAGCCAGAGGAGATGTGTATTCGATCATACATGAGCTTCGGGAACAGGGTGTTGCGGTCCTTCTGATCTCATCGGATATGGAAGAGATCGTGGAGCTGTCAGACCGCGTTATGACGGTTTGCAGGGGACGGATCAACGGAGAATTTACAGGAGCTGAAATCAATCAGGATACCCTGATGTCCGCTTCCTTTGGAATTACGAAAAATACGGAGGTGGGAGTATGAAAAAGATTATAAAGACGAGAGAGGTCAGCAGTTTTCTGTTTCTGATCGCCCTCTTTGCCGTCGTTGGAGTGATCAATCCCGCTTTCCTTACTTCAGAGAATATTATCTCCTGTTTTAATGACAGTGTGGTATACATCATTATCTCCGTGGGTATGGCGTTCGCGATCTTCATCGGAGAGATCGACGTATCGGTCGGAGCGAACCTTGGATTTACGGCTACGGTCGTATCCAGTATGCTTCGTGACGGAGAAAACTGGGCGTTTGCTTTTGCAGTCGGTATTCTGATCGGTGCACTTATCGGTCTGTTTAATGGCTGGGGCGTGTCGGTGATGGGCGTTCCGTCGCTGATCTTCACACTCGGAACGAACGGTGTCATGAGAGGCATGATGTACGTCTATACGCAGGGAGCATGGGTGGAAAATCTTCCGGCTAAGTTTAAACAGCTTTACAGCACACAGCTTTTCGGACACATCAGCGTAATTTTTGTTGTGACGGTAATTCTGGTGATTGCAGTACATATCCTGTTGAAATATACAAAGCGGGGGCGTTACTTTATCGCAGTCGGTGATAATCCGGCAGGTGCGGCGCTGGTAGGTATTCCGGCGACAGGCACGAGAGTGGCTGCTTATGTGATCTGCGGTGTGTTTGCGGCAATTTCAGGAATCGTATTCTCCTCCCGTATCGGATTCGTTACGGCGATGTCCGGCAACGGTTATGAGATGAAAGCGGTGGCTGCCTGCGTGCTCGGAGGAATCAGCCTTTCCGGCGGTGTGGGAAGTGTGATCGGCGCTTCGATCGGAGCCGTGATCATGGCAAGTATCAGCCGTCTGCTCGTATTCATGGAACTTGGTTCTACTTACGATAATACGATCACGGGAATCATGCTGATCACGATCGTAGTAGCGGACTCTCTGATGCAGAGAAGAAATGCAGAAAAGAACAGGAGACAGAGACTGGCAGCGAGAACGGCTGCCGTTGGGGAAGGAGGAAAGAACTGATCATGAATAAATCCTTTTCCGATAAACTGAAACACTTTTTGAAAAGCTGGGAGATGGTGCTGATCTGTATCATGGCGGCAGAGTTCATTATTTTCGGAGCTGCCAATGCAAAATTTTTAAGACCGGCTCTGCTGCTGAACAGTATGAATGACTTTATGTCCATCTGTATCATTTCCTTATTTGTAACATTTGTAATGATCACCGGAGGCATCGATATTCAGGCAGGGGCGATCGTCGGTCTGACTTCGATCATCATCGGTGTGTCATGGCAGGATTTCGGATGTAATATCTGGGTATCCGTGCTGATCGCCGTTGCAGTCGCAGCAGTCTGCGGTGCGATCTCAGGATTTTTTATCGCCTACTGCGGCGTGCAGGCGATGGTCGTTACCCTTGGAGGAAGTTTCCTCTATGCAGGTATCGCGCTGCTCGTATCAAATCTTGCTTCGACGGCGAGCTATCAGGGAATCAGCGGTTTTCCGGATGCTTTCCGCGTACTTGCAAAATACAAATTTTTCGGTATCGTTCCGAGCCAGCTCATCATCTTTCTGGTGCTTGCAGTGCTTGCGTACATCCTGCTGCACCGGACAAAATACGGAAGACGGATCTTCCTCGTGGGAGTAAATCCGCAGGCGGCATCTTATTCGGGAATCAATACGAAGCGTGTGATCATGAGTACGTATGTGCTCTCGGCGGTCAGTGCTGCGATCGCAGGTATCGTGCTGACATCTTATCTCGGCACCGCCAAGAGTGACTTAGGTTCTAATTTTACACTGAATATCATCACGGCAGTAGTGCTTGGAGGAACCTTAAGCACCGGAGGCAAGGGAAGCGTGGTTGGAACTGCTCTGGCATCTATGATCATCGGTATGCTTCGTTTCGGACTGCCGCTTTGCTTCAGGGTAGGTACACAGTATCTGGATATTCCGGTCGGAATCCTTCTGCTTGTTGTAGTGCTTGGACGTTCTGTTGCAGGAAATCCTGCGACGATCAGGCTGATGGCAAAATTCAAAAAGTCAAAAGCCGCTTAAATTACGATGTTTGGAGGACGTGCCTCTAACATAATAAATCTAAAACTATATAATTTTAAAAGGAGGAAAAGTAACTATGATGAAAAAAGCTTTAGCTGCATCTCTGGCAGCAACGATGCTGTTGGGAGCAACCGGTATGGTAGCAGGAGCAGAGGAGAAAAGTGTAGAGGGAATGACAGTTGCGTTCATTCCGAAGGTAACGGGAAATGCTTTCTTCGAGTCTGCAAATGACGGAGCGCAGGAATTCGCAGAGAAATGGGGTATTACTGTTGAATACATGGGCAATTCTGTAGCAGGCGCTGCTGAGCAGGTCGAGGTAATTCATCAGGCGATCAACACAGGCGTAGATGCGATCTGCATTTCAACGGTAGATGCAGCAGGTGTGGCAGACGCTCTGAAAGAAGCAGCAGACATGGGAATTACAGTTTGTACATGGGACTCTGATGCTAATGTAGAGGATCGTGC
>CATZPU010000085.1 GCA_958422845.1 uncultured Lachnospiraceae bacterium
CCTCGATCCTCTTCACTGTATACTCAAACGGTCCAAAATCCATGTTTCTTTCCTCCTTCATAAAATCATTTACGACAATTTTACACCATTTCCTCCGCTCTGCACAGCCCTAATCTGCATGCACTATCCTTTCAGGTATTTTGACTAAAAAAAGAACCCTGCTCGCAGGATTTTCCTATCCTCCTCAGTGTGATCCCGCGGAGCGTTTTGTGTCATGAAAAGGTTTTCGCGCATCAGCGTGACAAGGTCTTTCCTATGGCATAAGAAAAATACGCATGGAGCATATCTTTGCCGCGCCGGATGCATATCGCGAATCAACAAAAGGAGCTGCTGCAAAATGCAACAGCCCCAAGCTGACTATCCTCAAATATGTATTTTTGCAGAACGATTCTTCCTGCATCTGCGCATCAGAAGCATGCCCAGTAAGAAGTCTTCGGACTATTCTACGTGTCCTGCTCCGAACAGACGGATATTCATCGGATATACATTTTCTCTTCCGAAATACTCGGAAATATAAGCTACGTAATCCGGCGTCTCATCCTTTGGAAGAACGCATGCGATTACGCCTGCAAAGCCGCCGCCGTGTATTCTGCATACGCCTCTGCCTGTGCGCTCAAGGAAGAGCTGTGTAAGCGCAAGAGCAAGGGAGATCTTCTGATCCTTTGCATCCTGCGTCGTATAACAGTTCTGCAGCCATTCCCATGAGGATCTTCCGGACTCCGTAATCGCTGTAAGCAGTGATTCTGTATCATTCTTAAGCGCTGCCTCATACGCCTTATCCACACGCTCGTTTTCTTTATAGAAATGCAGCGCACGCAGGATCGCCCTGTCATTGCCGATCTTTGATACGTTCTTAAGAAGCTCCTGTATATCCTTTTCGCAGAGAAGCTTTGCGCCCATCACTGCCGCAGCTTCCTTCATCTCGTTCGGAACGCTGGAATATTCCTCACTGAGGTCTGCATGTCCCTTTCCTGTATTTACGATGACGAGATCGTATCCGATCTGTGCAAATGAAAAATCTACGTGACGGCACAGCTCATCGTCATTTTTTGAAAAATCAAGCAGGATCGTTCCGCCGGAAGCACATGCCATCTGATCCATCAGGCCGGAACCCTTGTCCCAGTAATGGTTCTCCGCATACTGTCCCATCCTTGCATAGTCGATATTGCGCAGCTTATTATCATTAAAGAAATAATTGATTATCGAGCAGATCAGCATCTCAAAGGAAGCTGATGAGCTTACGCCTGCCGCACTGATAACCTGTGTGGAAACATACGCATTAAATCCTGAAACGGCAAATCCCCACTGTCTCGCTGCGGCAACCATACCTGCCACTAAAGACAGCGTGCCCTTATTCTTCGGTACGGCTTCCAGATTGTTCAGGTCGATGATCACCTTGTTCTTGTAGCCTTCACTGACGATCGTGATCACATCATCTCCGCTCGGATAAGCAGCGCCGATCGTATCCATATTGATACTTGCAGCCAGAATCCTTCCTCCATTGTGATCCGTATGATTTCCGACGATCTCTGTTCTTCCCGGAGAAGTAAAAAACTCCATTTCATCAGAACCGTACAGCTCCTTAAAGTGCTCTGCTAAGGATTCGTACCGTTTCAGGCTTTCCCGACTCTCTCCGTAAATTTTTTCGAGTGTTGCTGTCCCTGGCATCTTCATCTCAAATTCTCCTTTAAAAATATATTATTTTCGCGTTTCTATCTAATCCGCCGCTTCGCGGGCTGCATAGGAACGGATCAGTCCAGCTCATTGCATATCCGTACGATCGCGTCTGCGAATATTTTTGCGCTCATAACAAGCGTGTCGATCACCATAAATTCATCGTCACCGTGCATATGGTTGTCTACGTCCGGCGTCATACATCCAAATGCAACGCCGCGCTCCAAATTGTGGACGTACGTGCCGCCGCCTGTCGAAAGCGGCTCGCCTTTGATTCCCGTATACCGCTCATAGCTGTCAAGCAGTATCTTTACAAAATCGGAATCTCCCGGCACACAGTGCGGATGTACCATCGGCGTATCAGACAGCGTGATCTCATACTGCGCAAGCTTCTCCATGATCGGCTGCTTTGTATTTTCCGGCGTACAGCCGATCGGCAGACGCGCATCAAATGTACCTGACATTCCGCAGGGCGTATAAGAAAAGATACTAAAGCACATCGTAAGCGCACCGGAACGTTCCTCTTCGCGGTAAACGCCAAGCGCCTTTCCGCACGTATCCTCATACGGGAACAGTTCATTGAGCGCATCAAGAGCCTGCTGTCCTTCATCTACGGCAAGCGGAAGCGCCGAGATCAGCCTAAGAGCGGCAGTCAGCGCATTTTTTCCCTCCTGCGGGGTAGATGCATGCGCAGCCTGTCCTCTAACCTCCACTGCAAATACCGGAGTATCCGCACCGATCTCTTCGGTACTTATCTGGCTCTCCGGCTGTATCATAAAGGATACCCCAAGCTCTTCCCCGATCTGCTTCGCCGTATCGCAAAGCACGCTCTCCTCCAGACCTGCAACGACAAAACGGGCTTTCTGCGGCACAACATTCGCTTTGTCCCCACTTGTAAAGCTGACGATTCCCGGAAGCTGCAGCCCGCCTTCAAACTCTGCATGAAACTCCGCCTCAAGGCGTCCTTTCTCAATATTGATCACAGGAAAATCTGCGTCCGGAGTAAACGTATACGGCGCTTCTTTTTCGATACCGTAGTAATGCTCCAGATCACCTGAGCCGCACTCCTCGTCCGAGCCAAGGATCAGCCGGACGCTCTTTTTCATCGGAATGCCAAGCTCTTTCACTGCACGTATCGCATACAACGCTGCGATCGCCGGTCCCTTGTCATCCGCCGCACCGCGTCCGTAAATGCGTCCGTCCACGATCTTAGGTTCAAACGGCTGCGTCACCGTCCAGTCCTCCGTCACAGGTACAACATCAAGATGCGCCAGAATATCCAGCCCCTTTTCTCCGGCAGACAGATCGCCCGTCACAACGTAATTATCATAATTTGTCGTAATCAGACCATACTTTCCCATCAGCTCTTCTGCTGCCGCAACCGCCTTCGCCGGACCTTCGCCAAACGGCTTTCCCTCCTGAGGCTCTCCTCTTCTGCTGTCAATGCGCACCAACACTTCCAGATCACGAAGCATCTCCTCACGCTTACTGTCAATAAAAGCATCAATCTTTTCTTTATACATGATAATCCTTTCTCCTCCAAGGCGTATGCCCTGATAAAATCATATTGTAACCATTATATTACAATATGATCGTTTACTCAAGCCAAATCTCGTGCGATATGCAGCCATTCGCACGAAATCGCTGTGCCCTCTCCCACATCAGGCAACTGCGTCTCCGCCCTCCCGAAATACGCGCATCATCTCTCTTGTCAGGCTGATCCCGTCATCCGGCGGTACTTCCTCCCGTTTGCACCACTTTGCCACAGAAAGCTCCTCCTCATCCAGACGTATCGTGCGGTCCCCGTCTGCCTCTGCAAAAAAACCCATCAGAAGCGTATCAGAAAATGACCACGGCTGACTCTTATAATAACGGATATTTTTGATCTTCAGACCGACTTCTTCCATTACCTCGCGGCGCACCGTATCCTCGATGCTCTCTCCGATCTCTGCAAATCCGGCAATCAGCGCATATTTTGTATATGCTCTTCCTGCATATTTTGTAAGCAGTATCTCATCTCCGTGTGTGACTGCGACAATGACCGCAGGAGATATTTTCGGATACTCTGTCAAAGCACACGAGGGGCACAAAAGCATCCGCTCCTTTCCGCTGTGTACAAGCTTCTGACCGCATCTTGGGCAAAAGCGTCTGCTGCCATACCAGTCGGCAAGCTGCATACCTGTCACTGCCGCAAAAGATGCTTCCTGCGGTTCTGTCGTGCGAAGCTCCTGCATCTTTACCCACTCAAATCCCTTTAAGATTCGTACCGCCCCTTCTGCAAGACGTTCTCCGCTTTCTTCCCGAAACAAAAACTAGGAGATCCGGTCAACCGAAAATAAATACGTCTCTTTGCCTGCAAGCTCCGGAAACCGCTCGATCACCTGACCGTATGTAGGGAAAAAAATCTCTTTTTCTTTTAATGAAAGCAAGATCTCCCTGCCGCGGCAGCAGATCACACGGCTGTCCGCCTGCGCTTTTACTGTCCGGTATTCATTGCGGTACCTGCCTGCACCAATATCCTGAATCATCTGTCGTTCCTCCTTATCGCTTTATTCTCTTATTTCGTTATCTCCTTATCTCTTTACTCTCTTCTTTGTAATTTCCCTGATATATCTTATCCCTTACAAAGCACAACATATACCGGATATGCAAAGCTCTCACAGAGCACACTTTTACCGCGACGGATGCATATTGCAAAGCAATAAAATTTCGTTTGCATCCGCGCCATCGAATACTAAATAACCGCCGCAAAATACATCCCTTCTGGCGGATATATTTTACAGCGGTTCTTTTTTCTGCTACAACCGTATTGTACCTTCACAGCTGCAATACCGTCTCGTGCATACGATCAATTCCATACAAATCCCTCTGCGGCTTCCTGACCGACTTCCTGCGGCGTCTGTATCTTCTGCGCCCGAAGCTCGTCCGCCTCCGAACGGTACTCTCTTACCTCTACACAAAAACAGCGGTAATCTCCGACTACATAACAGTAGATATCCCTGTACTCTGCGGAAGCGTCGTCTACGATCAGGATATACAGGTAATCCTTTGCATCTGTGTATACAGCGCTGGAACTCAACTGCGCGTTCACATTGCTATAAAGAAGATTGTTCGTCAGCATATCCCTAAGCTGCTCATACTCCAATACTGAAAAACTCGTATCGAGATAACTGAATGTGATCGTAGAGGTATTCTCCTGATCAACTTTGGCATCCTGCTTATATACGGTACGCTCCTGCGTACTTGCCGCATTATCCACGGACCATCCCGATGCAAGCGTATACGTTCCTGTTTTCTGAGATGCCTCGGTCTGCGCCGCACCGTCCTGAGGCTGCGCTCCCTCTCCCATGATGTCTACGACTTCATCAGATAATGCGCCTGTATCTCCCTCTATGGATATATCTGCTTCCGCACCGCCGATATCTGCGGTCTGCTCCTCTACCCAGTTTCCCTGCTCATCGAAGTAACCTGTCGGCTCCGCTGCCAAAACTACAGAGCCGGACGTCAGCCCTGCACCGCAGGAAACGCCCGCTGCAATCGCGGCTGCCACGATAAACGTATGTACTTTTTTGTTTCGTAATATTTTCTTCATAATTCATCATCTCCTGAACGTATTCCTGTTCTCCTTAAAGTATAATAGGAATCGCTCATTTAATCAACAAATGATTTTCTTAATTTTTTCGATAAAATTTAATAATTTTAACAATTAAAGAAACCCTGCGGTCAGATAACCGCAGGATCACTATACATTCTTATTTTTTCTTGTGCTTACTTCGCGTAGTCAACTACTCTGCTTTCGCGAATCACGCTGACCTTGATCTGTCCCGGATATTCAAGCTCTGCTTCGATCTGCTTGGAAATATCTCTTGCCAGAAGCACCATATCAGCATCGTTGACCTGCTCAGGAACTACCATAACTCGAATCTCTCTACCTGCCTGAATAGCAAATGACTTGTCAACACCCTTAAAGGTGTTCGTAATATCTTCTAACTGTTTTAATCTGTTTGTATATGTTTCAAGCGTCTCACGTCTCGCTCCCGGACGAGCTGCCGAGATCGTATCAGCAGCCTGTACGATGCAGGCGATCAGTGATTCTGCT
>CATZPU010000086.1 GCA_958422845.1 uncultured Lachnospiraceae bacterium
AGCGGGTGTGCTGATGTCGCAGTATTTCGGAATGAAAAATGAAAAACGTGTCAAAGACTGTATCGGGAATTCTGTGTATCTGCTGTTTGGAATGGGACTGCTTGTAAGCATTGTATCATTTCTGCTTGCCGGACCTGTCCTTGCGATGCTTAATACGCCGGACGCGATCTTTGCGGAAGCGCGTTCTTACCTGCAGATCGTCTGCGCAGGTCTGATATCCGTTGTTTTTTATAATGGAATTTCGGCAATGCTGCGTGCGCTCGGAGATTCAAAGACGCCGCTTATTTTTCTGGTGGTAGCAAGCGTGCTCAATGTGGCGGGAGATCTGCTCTTTGTACTCGTTTTTGATATGGGAGTAGCGGGCGTAGCGTGGGCAACGATCATCGCGCAGGCGCTTTCGGCAATCGGATGTACCGTTTATGCAGTTGCGAAGAATCCGTATTTCCGGCTGACAAAAGAAAATTTCCGACCGGATCGTATCATCATAGAAAGATGCCTGAAGCTCGGTATTCCGCTTGGGGCGCAGGGAAGCCTGATCGCGGTCTCCTGTGTGGCGCTGCAGGGTGTGATCAATCGGTTCGGCGAAGATGTGATCGCTGCGTTTGCTGCGACATCGCGTATTGAGCAGCTCGTACATCAGCCGTTCAATTCCCTGAGTATGGCGCTTGCGACGTTTGCCGGACAGAATCTCGGCGCGGGAAATCTTGACCGTGTGAAACGCGGATACCGAAGTTCGGCAAAGCTTGTGATCGGCTTTAGTATCGTGATGCTTTTCATGATGTACGTGTGGGGAAATGATTTTGTAAAGATTTTTGTCAATGATGAGAACGTAATCGCAATTGGAGGGCGGGCTCTCCAGATACTTGCATGGTTCTTTATCCCGCTTGGTTATATTTACATAGCGCGAAGCGTCTTAAACGGTGCGGGAGATTCGTTTTTTGCTTTTATCAGCGGTCTCGTAGAAGTGATCGGAAGAATCGGATTTTCCTTTGCATTGGCGGCAGTGCCTGCGATCGGCTACTGGGCAGTCTGGTATACGACGGGACTTACGTGGCTGATCACTGCGGCAGTCTGTGTGGCGCGGTATGCACAGGGAAAGTGGAGACGGATCACGCTTAGGGAGTGAAATAAAAATTATATTTAGTACAACAGCGACAATGCCGCAGGCGTCTGAGGAAGACATCTGCGGCATTGTTTATCATGCACATATAAAGCGGTAAAAGACAAATAAAAATATAAAAAATGACGAAAAGAATGTTGACATGCGTTTCATCTATGCTATGATATAAAAAAGCAGTTCTGAAAGAATTTTGCAGGAGCTTTTTCATTGACAAAGAAGGTCGGAAAAGCTGCTGAATAAACGGAATGAGGGATAATATTATGCTGGTAAATATGAATGAAGTTTTATATCCTGCGAAGCGGAAGAAATACGCAGTTGGTCTTTTTAATGCAGTAAATCTGGAGATGGCGCGTGGAATTATCGCGGCGGCGGAGGAAGCCGGTTCTCCGGTTATTATGGGGACAGCGGAGGTTCTGTTTCCGTACGGTCCGTTGGAGGAGCTTTCTTATTATCTCCTTCCAATGGCGAAAAAGGCAGGTGTTCCGGTAGTGATTCATCTTGATCACGGACTGAAAAAAGAAACATGCCAAAAGGCGTTAGAGCTCGGATTCAGTTCGATCATGTATGATTGTTCTACGGACTCTTATGAAGAAAATATACGGAAGATGAAGGAGATGGCAGAGATCGCCCACTCTTACGGCGCAACGATAGAGGGTGAGCTGGGGCATGTCGGCAATAACGAGGACGGTGAAGATATGCAGAACCCCTCACGTTATTTTACCGATCCAAAGCTTGCAAAAGATTTTGTTGAGAAGACTGGTGTGGATGCACTGGCGATCGCAGTCGGCAACGCTCATGGGGCGTATAAGCTTCCGCCTAAGCTGGATTTTGCAAGGATTCAGGCAATCGCATCAGCAGTTGATGTGCCGCTTGTTCTGCATGGCGGTTCAGGCCTTACAGATGATGATTTCAGGAGGGCTGTCTCGCTGGGGATCAGTAAGGTAAATATTTTTACAGATATTAATGTTGCGGCTGCTCAGGCTGCGGCCAAAGGTTTTTCGGAGGTTGAAAAAGGAATTACGGAGATGATTCCTTCCGTTGTAGATGCAGTGAAGCAGGAAACAATGAAAAAGATGGTTTTATTTGGAAGCAGCGCAAGGGCAGGGGTGCCGGAAAGAGTGTAATTATGAAAAAGGTGATCGCAGCAGGTCATATCTGTCTTGATATGACGCCGATTTTTCCGATAAAAAAGGCAAATAGATTAACAGATGTTTTAAGCCCGGGGAAGCTGGTAAAAATGAACGGTATGAATATCCATACGGGCGGTTCGGCGGCAAATACAGGATTGGCGCTTAAATTTCTTGGAGCTGATGTGACGATTCTGGCGAAGGTGGGAGCTGATGAGCTGGGCGCGATGGTAAAGAAACAGCTGGCTGCGTACGGCTTGGGAGACGGTCTGATCTGTGATGAAGCTTCCTCTACATCGTATTCCGTGGTGTTGGCAATTCCGGGAATCGACCGTGTATTTCTGCATGATCCGGGAGCGAATGACACGTATTCGTCAGACGATATGAAAGGTCTGTCTTTGGATGGCGTGGATCTGTTTCATTTTGGTTATCCACCCATCATGAAAAAGATGTATCAGAATGACGGGGAGCAGCTTGCAGACATTTTTTGTTCAATGAAGGAGAATGGGATTGCGACCTCTCTTGACATGGCTGCCGTAGATCCGGATTCGGAGGCGGGACGGGCTGATTGGAGAACGATTCTTAAGAGGGTGCTGCCGTATGTTGATTTTTTTGTTCCCAGTATTGAAGAGATCCTCTATATGCTGGACAAAGAAAAATACGGCAGATTGATCTTGCACGCCGGAGGACGTGATGTTACGGAGGTTCTTGATATAGAGAATGATGTTGTCCCGATCGGAAGAGAACTTCTGGCGCTTGGAGCCGGAATCGTGCTCCTGAAATGTGGAACGGCAGGTATGTATCTTGTGACGGCAGGGAAGGAACGATTGGAGAAACTGTGCGTAAAGCTGGGAATGAACCTGGGGGCATGGATGGACAGGTCTGTTTTTGAACCGTGTTTTAAGCCGAATCAGATCTGTTCAGGAACAGGCGCAGGAGATACCAGCATTGCAGCATTTCTGATGGCTGTTTTAAATGGTGAGGATGCAGATATGAGCATTAAGCTCGCAGCGGCAGAGGGGGCTTCCTGCGTAGAAGCGTACGATGCGCTTAGCGGTCTGCGCACGATGGAAGAGCTGAAAGAAAAAATAACAAATGGCTGGGAACAGACCAAATGAAGGGAAAGCTTATAAAGCAGGCAAGCAGAACGCCGTATTTGGGCAGATTGCGTGCCCGCTTTGTATTTAGGCAGGTTATTTCATTGCTTCACAATAGTTATGATTTATAAAGCGCCTGTTTTAAGATCTGCGGAACTTTTTCCGGCGTTACATTGGAATACAGCGTATCGTCAATATAAAAATTCGCAGAGGTCCGGCACTGCTTCAGACAGTTCTGTGTTTTGAGCAGACATGTGCCGTCTGCGGAAAGATTATTTTTTCCGACGCGAAGCTCTTTGCGGATGAGTTCTGCAATTTTCTGTCCGTCTTTTTTTGCGCAGCGCGCTCCGGAGCATACAGTGATCACGTGAGAGTATGCGGCTTCTTTCAGGCTTGGATGTGTTTTGATCAGCAGATCGATCAGAGAACGCGCCACACCGGCTGTCTGCGCCGCCTGTTCTTTTAATTCCTGCGTCAGAAATCCGTTTATCTCCTGAATTTCATTTAGCATCTGTACGATGGTATTCTGCTCGCTTCTGTCGCGCTGCTGCGCATAATAAGAAAAAATCTCAGAAATCTCATGTTCCGCAGTATTTGAAGAGGCTTCTGAAGAAGAATGACTTCCATTCATTTCCATTTAGAATTTGTCCCCCTTGTTTATTTCAGATCGTTCAGTCTCAGGTAATTGTCAAAGGCAAGCTCCTGAAGGATTTTATAAAGCGGTTTTACGTCATACCGTTTTGGAAATTCGAGCTTGTGGGATACATACTCGACAGAATGAGCTTTCATATGCGGTGTTTTGATATAGGTGAAGGTGAGCTCGCTGTCATCAAAGCCAAAGCCGGATGTCTCCATGCGGACGTCTACGACAGAGGCAAGATTGATGGATTCCACGCTCATCTTAGCTCCTGTGGCGCCCTGCTTATCCGTAAAAATAATTCGTTTGTCAGTAAATACCATGGCGTCGCGCACCAGCTTAAAGCCGATCTGTATCACTTCGCCGTCCATAAGATACATACCGAATTCTTTGTTCAGTTCCTCCACAGGTACTTCGCTGTAGTTAGCGGCAGCGCTTCCCTGAAGAAGATTCTTCATTCCAAAAGCCATGATTACTCCTCCATTTCGTTGATGATATTACGATTAGTATATCATAGCTGACGGAAGGAAAATACTTAAGATTTGATAAAAAATCATGACGAAAAAGATCAGAATTCATCTTGACAAATATATCCCCGTTCGCTAAGATACTAATAATAAAATGGTAATGAGAAAGAGGAGTACGCATGATGCGCCAAAAGAGAGGACAGTCCGCAGGCTGAAAGGCTGTCTTGGAGAGCAGGTGCGGAAGGTAGCTTTTGAACCGAACGGCTGAAGCGGACGTTTGCGGCAGTATTCCGATTGAAGGAACGAAGACTGCGGCGCGGTCTGTGGGTAGGTCATTCCGGGACTTCCCGTTACAGAAGAAAGAGATGCGTATGATGCAGAGGCAGCGTTTCGCTGTTTGGGACTGAGTCATCCGCAAGAAAAGGTGGTACCGCGAGACATTCGCCCTTTGTATATCTATCGTTGGATATACAAAGGGCTTTCTTTTGCGCGAAAGCAATGAGCCGTGCAAAATCAAGAATGGCAGCGAGGCTGCTTGCAGCTGCGGCTGACAGGCGCGGATTTTATAGGGCGAATGCCCGCGACCGAGCAGAAGCGAAGCGAATGCGAGGTGAGCACGGCGAAGAAAAGAAGTAAAATCAAGAATGGAGGAACAATATGAGCAAAGAGCTTGCAAAGACCTACGATCCGAAAGGACTCGAGGACAGACTGTATCAGAAATGGCTGGATAAAAAGTATTTCCACGCCGAACCGAATCCGGACAAGAAACCGTTTACGATCGTTATGCCGCCGCCAAACGTTACGGGGCAGCTTCATATGGGACATGCGCTCGATGAGACGATGCAGGATATCCTGATCCGTTTCAAGAGAATGCAGGGCTATGAGGCGCTGTGGCAGCCGGGAACAGACCATGCGGCGATCGCCACAGAGGTCAAGGTGATCGAGAAGCTTAAAGAACAGGGGATCGATAAAGATGAGATCGGCCGCGAGGAATTTTTGAAGCACGCGTGGGCATGGAAAGAAGAGTACGGCGGAAAGATCATCAATCAGCTCAAAAAGCTCGGCGCTTCGGCTGACTGGGACAGAGAGCGTTTCACGATGGACGAGGGCTGTTCCAAGGCAGTTCAGGAAGTATTTATCCGCCTGTATGAAAAAGGATATATTTACAAAGGTTCCAGAATCATCAACTGGTGTCCGGTCTGCCATACCTCTATTTCCGATGCAGAGGTAGAGCATGAGGATCAGGACGGATTTTTCTGGCACA
>CATZPU010000087.1 GCA_958422845.1 uncultured Lachnospiraceae bacterium
ATCTTCACATAGTCATACGTAAGGTCGCAGCCCCACGCCGTCGCATGCGCATCTCCCATTTTTACATCGGCAATCGCCGTCACTTCCTTTTCAGAAAGAAGCTTTGTCGCCTCTTCCTCACTATAGCCTGTGGCAACGCCGTTTTCAATGATCTTTATCTTTCCGGCGGCGCTTTCAAAATACAGGTCGACCGCCTCCGGATCGAACTGTGCGCCGGAATACCCCATCGCGCACAATATCCTGCCCCAGTTCGCGTCGTGCCCGAATACAGCCGCCTTTGTAAGCGTAGATGTCACGACCGACTTGGCAAGCGTGACTGCCTGAGCCTTATTCTGCGCTCCGACGACCTTCACCTCGAACAGCGCCGTCGCTCCTTCTCCGTCTGCCGCCATGCTTTTTGCCAGATGTGTATTTACGTAATCAAGCGCTTCGCAAAATACGGCGTAATCTTCATTTTCCTGTGTCACCGGCGTATTTCCAGCCATACCGTTCGCCAGCAGCAGGCATGTATCGTTCGTAGATGTATCTCCGTCCACTGAGATCATATTATACGTGTCTTTTACATTTTCCGAAAGGGCTTTCTGCAAAAGCTCCTGAGAAATATCTGCATCCGTCACCACAAAACTCAGCATCGTACACATATTCGGGTGGATCATTCCTGAACCCTTGCTCATGCCGCCGATCGTCACTGTCTTTCCTCCGATCGTCACTTCTACGGCGATCTCCTTTTTTACGGTATCGGTAGTCATGATAGCCTCCGCCGCAAGCGTGCCTGCCGCCTCGCTTTCCGAAAGCATTTTCCGCATCGTCTCTATTCCGGCTGTGATCTTGTCCATCGGAAGCTGTTTTCCGATCACGCCCGTTGAAGCTACGAGCACCTCCTGCTCCTGTATACCGAAAAGCTCTGCCGCTTTCTCTGCCGTCTGCCGGCAGTAACCGTACCCTTCGGCTCCCGTACACGCATTCGCGATGCCGCTGTTGATCACGACCGCCTGTGCCGTCTTATTTCCATATACAATACTCTGATCCCATTTGACAGGAGCCGCCTTTACGATATTCGTCGTAAACGTGCCTGCCGCCCGACACGGCGTTTCACTGTAAATAAGCGCCATATCCTTACGCTTTTTCTTGATGCCTGCCGCAATGCCGATCGCCTGATATCCTTTTGGTGCGGTCACTCCGCCGCTGATCACTTTTATCATAATCTTTCTCCTCACTTATCCGCCATATTCTTTCTATACTTTATTTCTTCTTCGCACTCAGCGTTTACGGAAACAGCGGCACGTACCGCAGCCCTTGCGACTCGTCGAGATTATCCATCGCTCCCATCACGATGATGCGCTTCGTCCTCGGATCGATCTTGAAATTCACATCTACGAAATTGCTGCCCTCTACCCACTTCGTCTGCGGGCATACGTCCTTAGGAAGCACCCGCACGAACCGTTCCTTCTCATAATAGCTGTCGTATACGGCCTTTACTTCCTCATACGCGACCTCCTTTTTCAAAGATGCGTACGCTGTAATAAGAATACCTCTGTTCATCGGTACGAGATGCGGCGTAAAACTAAGCGTCACGCGCTCTCCTGCAGCGTATCCGAGCTGCTCCTCGATCTCCGGCGTATGTCTGTGTCCTGCTACACCGTAAGCTTTGATATTTTCATTTACCTCACAGTAAAGATTATCCGTCTTTGCGCTTCTGCCTGCTCCCGAAGTTCCTGACTTGGCGTCAATGATGATCGTCGACGAATCGATCAGCCCTTCCTTTACGAGCGGATACAGAGACAGTATACTGCATGTCGGATAGCATCCGGGATTTGCCACAAGTCTTGCGCCTTTTATCTTTTCCCTGCCTGTCTCACACAGCCCGTACACCGCTTCCTCAAGATACTGTGCCGCCTTATGCTCAATTTTGTACCACGATTCATACGTATTTACGTCCTTCAGGCGAAAATCCGCGCTTAAGTCGATCACCTTTGTCTTTGAAAGAATCGCTTCGTTTATAAGAGAAGCGCACAGTCCCTGCGGCGTTGCCGTAAAGATCACGTCGGCACGATCTGCAAGCTCTTCCATATTATCGTCCATACACGAAGCGTCCACGATCTGAAACGTATTCTGATATATAGAAGCGTATTTCTGATCGACATAGCTTCTCGATCCGTACCACACAATTTCTGCATCCTTATGTCCCGCCAGTATACGTACAAGCTCTCCGCCCGCGTATCCTGTCGCGCCTATGATCCCTGCTTTTATCATAACCTTTTCCTGCCTCCCTGCTTTTTTATTTTTTCCTATCATATACCTTCCGGTTTTTCTTGTAAAGTATTTTTTTACGAATGAATATACATAATCATGTATAAATTCCCGATTTTTTTTCACATATTATACAAATTTCAAATTTCCTATTGCATATTTATGATTTCTGCGGTATACTTTCAAACAGCATAACAAGTGTTCGTGGCACTCCGGTATCTTTTTTCTATCGGCAGACGCTGACACACGATACACAAAACATAAAATCAGAAAATACAGGAGGATATTATTATGAAAGAAAAAGTAGTTCTGGCATATTCCGGCGGACTTGACACTACGGCAGTCATTCCGTGGCTTAAGGAGAATTTCGGTTATGAGGTCATCTGCTGCTGCATCGACTGCGGACAGGGAAATGAGCTTGACGGACTCGACGAGAGAGCGAAGCTTTCCGGCGCTTCCAAATTATATATTGAGAATATCGTAGATGAGTTCTGCGACGACTTTATCATGCCGTGCGTACAGGCAGGCGCCGTATATGAGCATCAGTATCTGCTCGGCACCTCCATGGCGCGTCCGGCTATCGTCAAAAAACTGGTAGAAGTAGCAAGAAAGGAAAATGCTTCCGCGATCTGTCACGGAGCTACAGGAAAAGGAAACGACCAGATCCGTTTTGAGCTTGGCATCAAGGCGCTCGCACCCGACCTGAAGATCATTGCACCGTGGAGAATGACAGATGTATGGACGATGCAGTCCCGTGAAGATGAGATCGAATACTGCAAGCAGCACGGCATCGTACTTCCGTTCGCCGCTGATTCCAGTTACAGCCGCGACCGCAATCTCTGGCATATCAGCCATGAGGGACTGGAGCTTGAGGACCCGTCAAATGAACCGAACTATGAGCATATGCTCGTTCTCGGAGTAACACCGGAGAAGGCACCCGATGAGGGCGAATACGTGACTATGACATTTGAACAGGGTGTTCCGAAAACATTAAACGGAAAATCCATGAAGGTCTCCGAGATCATTACGAAGTTAAACGAGCTTGGCGGCAAGCACGGCATCGGTATCGTCGACATCGTCGAGAACCGCGTAGTCGGCATGAAATCCCGCGGCGTGTATGAGACACCGGGCGGAACGATCCTGATGGCAGCTCATGACCAGCTTGAGGAGCTGATCCTTGACCGTGATACGATGGAGACAAAGAAGAAGCTCGGCAGCCAGTTTGCACAGGTCGTATACGAAGGCAAATGGTTCACACCGCTTCGCGAGGCGCTTCAGGCATTCGTTACCTCCACACAGCAGTACGTGACAGGTGAAGTAAAATTCAAGCTCTACAAAGGAAACATCATCAAGGCAGGCACGACTTCTCCGTACAGCCTCTACAATGAATCTCTCGCTTCCTTTACAACGGGCGATATGTACGACCACCACGATGCAAGCGGCTTTATCACACTGTTCGGACTTCCGCTGAAAGTTCGCGCTATGAAGCTTGCAGAAGCGAAAAACAATACAAACTAAAACAGAGAATATTCTGAAATACGTTTATGAAAAAAGATCCGGCAAAGCCCTGCCGGATCTTTTTTCATATGCCTGCGTCGATACTTCCTGCTGTAAATGTATGCGCAGCTTATACAGCGCGTTCTCTACCGCAGCGAATATGCACGCAGCTTATGCACCACGTTCCCTACCGCAGCGAATATACGTACAGCTCATGCAGCGCGCGCGTCGCGCTGATATATTGGAACTGCGGATAGAACGGATTGTCTTTTTCTCCTCCTACTACGAATACCTGATCGAACTCCAGCCCTTTTGCCTGATAATACGTCGTGACTGTGATTCCTTTTTGAAAAGCGGTGCTGTCACGGTCAATATAGGATACAGATGCAAAACGGTCTTCTAAAAGAGCAAAGCATTTCTTTGCCTCTTCCTCTGTCATCGTAAGCACGGCAGCCGTCTCATAACCGCCGTCTCCAAGCTCTGCGTGCGCAAGGATCGCATCGACTGCCTCTGACAAATCGGAAAACTCTAAGAGCACAACGTCTTTTCCCTGCCGGTTCATATACTCAATTCCCGTAATACCAGAAATTTCTGCGGCATACTGCGAGATCTGCGCCGTATTCCTGTAGCTTTTGTTCAGCTCGATCCGCCGCACATGCCTGCCGAAAATCTTCGGCAGAAAGGTCTGTACATCCTGTGCGCTTCCGTCCACCGTCTGCGCTCTGTCGCCGAGTATCGTCATATTGCAGGAAAACATATTCTCCAGAATCACGTATTGCAGATAGGAGTAATCCTGCATCTCATCAATGACGAGATGACGGATATTGCTGCGCCTGCTGCCGCCTAAAAGCCTCTGTTTCAGATACAGTACGGGATAAACGTCTTCATACTCCAGAATGCGCTGTTCTCTCGGCGCATACGGAATCTGCGGCAGTCCGCATTCCTCCAGAAGCCAGTTGTATATCTGAAAGACGTCCCGTGTCACATACATCTTCTGAAATCGTTCTTTGATACTCTCCAGCTCATCCTCACTTAGCGTCCTATCACGCAGCGTCTCCACTTCATCTATGAAGCATTCCATCACCGTATCCATTCTGGCAAGTACCGGCACATCTGGAAACTTGTCATAAAACAGATGCATCAGCTCATCTGCACGCATCCTAACGCCGCGGTATTCCACATCGGAAAACTCTACAAGACGATCTTCGAGATCGATCAGAAAGCCCTCGACACTGCGCACGTACTCTTCCGACTGCTTCCACGCTCCGTATTCGGACGCTCCGCCGCGGATCTGATGCTCGATATAATGAAATCTGTCCTCACAGTCAGAAGCTACATCCTGCAGATTGCGGTATGCAAACAAGTCAAAGCTCATTTCCTGAATATTCTCTTCTCCGAGCTCCGGTAAGACGTGCGAGATATAGTCGGAGAATACGCCGTTCGGCGACAATACGAGAACATTGGACGATTTCAGATGATCCCTGTCGTGATACAAAAGATACGCGATCCGGTGAAGCGCAATAGAAGTCTTTCCGCTCCCCGCAGCTCCCTGAATGATCAGTATCTTATCCTTCGTATTTCGGATGATCGCATTTTGCTCCTTCTGGATCGTGCGGACGATATTTTTAAGCTGTGTGTCACTGTTCGCGCCAAGCTCCTGCTTTAGAATATCGTCGTCGATCTTCGTATCGCTCTCAAACTCATAGATCAGTTTCCCGTCTCGCACCTTATACTGCCACTTGGAGACGATCTCTCCGTCCATCGCGCCTCCCGGCGCCTCATAGGAAGCCTCTCCCTTATCATAATCATAAAACAGGCTCGATACGGGCGCACGCCAGTCATAGATCAGCGGAGTCTGTCCGGTACGCTGCGCAAAGCTGCCGATACCGATATAGAATACCTCCGGTTCTTCCTCTCCCTCGTACACAAAATCCACG
>CATZPU010000088.1 GCA_958422845.1 uncultured Lachnospiraceae bacterium
TTCATAAACCGGCTTTGCTTTTTCGAGTTTGGACGTCGTCGGGAACTCTGTCGTTACCTCTCCGTCGATCTCGTAGCCTACGCATACCGGAATCTCCTCAAGATAGCCGAGTACGTCAAGTACCGTAAATGCAACATCTGTCGTGCCCTGCAGTCTGCATCCGTACTTGGAAGCAACGCAGTCGAACCATCCCATTCTTCTCGGACGTCCTGTCGTAGCGCCGAACTCGCCGCCGTCACCGCCGCGCTTGCGAAGCTCGTCTGCCTCTTCGCCGAAGATCTCACTGACAAATGCGCCTGCGCCTACTGCGCTGGAGTAAGCCTTGCACACGGTAATGATCTTCTTGATCTCATACGGCGGGATACCTGCGCCTACTGCGCCGTAGCCTGCCAGCGTCGAAGAAGATGTAACCATCGGGTAGATTCCGTGATCCGGATCTTTCAGAGAACCAAGCTGTCCCTCAAGAAGAATGTTCTTTCCTTCTTTCAGCGCCTGATATAAGAACGCGGATGTATCACATACGAACGGCTTCACCATATCACGATAGGTGTGAAGCTCCTCCAGAAGTCCTTCCGGAGTCAGCACTGGCTTGTGATACAGATGCTCAAGGATCGGATTCTTCAGATCACAGATCCTCTGTACCTTTTCCTTAAGCAGCTCTTCATCAAACAGCTCGCTTACCTGAAAACCGATCTTTGAAAACTTATCTGAATAAAACGGCGCAATACCGGACTTTGTGGAACCGAAAGATTTGCCGCCAAGCCGTTCTTCCTCATACTGGTCGAACAAAATGTGGTATGACATCACGATCTGCGCGCGGTCTGATACGAGTATCTTCGGCATCGGAACGTCTCTGTCCACGATGCTCTTTACCTCATTAAACAGCACCGGAATATTCAGCGCCACGCCATTTCCGATAATACTCGTCGTGTGATCGTAAAATACACCTGACGGAAGTGTGTGAAGCGCAAACTTTCCGTAATTGTTTACGATCGTATGTCCTGCGTTTGCTCCGCCCTGAAAACGAACGATAATATCCGCTTTCTCGGCAAGCATATCTGTGATCTTACCTTTTCCTTCGTCTCCCCAGTTAGCCCCTACTACTGCCTGTACCATAATATTTCCTCCTGAATGAATCAGTCTTATGCTCTGCGGTCTCTCATTTTTCACCGCAACGTATATAGTATACTACAAAACCTTCTATAAGTAAAACAAATCTTTTTATACGTTGATCTCCGCTGTCACGCCGAGCAGCTCTTTATTCGCTTCGAGAACCGGCGATACGACATTTTTAACGAACGCTTCTACCTGCTCCTTTGAGCGTCCCGTATAGCGCGCCGGATCCATGGATTTTTTCAGATCCTCAAGCGACATATTAAAGGACGGATCTGCTGCGATCAGCTCAAGAAGATTATTTTCCTTTCCTTCTTCTTTTACATTTCGGCCTGCTTCCATAGACAGCGTACGAATCTTTTCATGCAGCTCCTGACGGTCGCCTCCTGCTTTTACGGCGTCCATCATGATATTCTCTGTCGCCATGAACGGAAGCTCTGACATCAGACGCTTCTCGATCACCTTCGGATATACTTTCAGTCCGTCCGTGACGTTCAGGCACAGATCGAGAATACCGTCAACTGCCAGAAAACCTTCCGGAACTGACAGACGCTTGTTTGCGGAATCGTCAAGCGTGCGCTCGAACCACTGGCAGGAAGAGGTGATCGCCGGATTCAGCGCGTCGCACAGCACGTATCTCGCCAGAGAAGCAATACGCTCGCTGCGCATCGGATTTCTCTTATATGCCATTGCCGAGGAACCGATCTGCGTCTTTTCAAACGGCTCTTCGATCTCCTTTAAGTGCTGCAGCAGACGAATATCGTTTGACATCTTATGCGCGCTTGCAGCAATGCCTGCGAGCACATTTAAGACTCTCGTATCGAGCTTGCGCGAATATGTCTGTCCCGATACCGGAACGCACGACTCAAAACCCATCTTCTTGGCGATCATCGGATCGATGCGGTCGATCTTCTCCTGATCTCCGTCAAACAGCTCCAAAAAGCTTGCCTGTGTACCCGTCGTTCCCTTGGAACCAAGCAGCTTCATCGTCGAGAGCACGTACTCAAGATCCTCAAGATCCATGAGGAATTCCTGCGTCCAAAGCGTCGCTCTTTTTCCTACTGTTGTCGGCTGTGCCGGCTGAAAATGCGTAAACGCAAGCGTCGGCAGATCTTTGTATTTCTCTGCAAAATCAGAAAGCTGCGCAATGACATTTACGAGCTTCTTTTTCACAAGGCGCAGCGCCTCCGTCATCACGATCACATCCGTATTATCTCCTACGTAACAGGACGTCGCTCCGAGATGGATGATCGGCTTTGCCTTCGGGCACTGTACGCCGTACGCATAAACGTGCGACATGACATCGTGGCGCACGACCTTCTCGCGCTCCTTCGCTACATCGTAATTGATGTCATCCTGAAACGCTTTCAGCTCGTCGATCTGCTCCTGCGTAATGTCGAGTCCCAGTTCCTTCTCCGTCTCGGCAAGCGCGATCCAAAGCTTTCTCCATGTGCGGAATTTCATATCCGGTGAAAAAATATACTGCATCTCTTTACTTGCATAACGCTCTGAAAGCGGACTTACATATCTGTCTGTGCTCATATGAATCTCCTTTTCTGTCTGTCTTTTTCCCTTACTTTCTGATCTGTAGCTATTTCATACTTCTATAACTTTTCAGTCACCCTGATTTTACCCTATCTTGCCAAATAACGCAATAGCATCTGCACTCATATCTTCGTACTCCTGCAATACTGCTCCTTCAGTTCCCTTACAAGCGCCTTATTGCTGCCCTCAAGCTCACGGTCAAGCTCCTCCCGAAGCTCCCTGCGGCTTAGTACCTTTGCATTGTACTCCTGTATCTTCTGCACCAGATACGTATCTGCACGCAGACTGCCAAGCTTTTTCTGGTACTCCTCTTCTGATAAAAAGAGCGGAAGCGCGCTCACATACTTTCGGAACGTCTCCTTTGTTTTCATCAGGCTGTAGGATTCCCAGTAACACTGCGCCGCCTGCTCAAACTGAAACAGTCCGGCGTAAGCGCAGCCCAGATTATTCCATACGGCGGCATAAAACTGTGTGCCGAGCTTACCCGGATTCCTCCGCGCAAGTATCTGCCGGTACTCCCATATCGCACGCGCGTACATCTGCTCCTTCACGAGATAATCCCCCCGAAGTTTCTGCTTCATATCCTCCGACTGCACCTCAAGCTTCGCAAGGCGCTCCTGATATTCCCGCATCTCCTGCTGCGAAAGATAGCCCGCTTCCCGAAAGATCGGCATGATAAAAAATACTGCGCCGTCGTTTTTTTCAAGCTGCGCATAGAGCTGACGATACAGTCTGGTAAGTCCAAGCTCATCGCGTATCCAGTCGCACAGCCCTTCATTCATGATCGTATCGTCAATCAGACAGATATTGTGATAAAGATAGAAGCAAAGCTCCTCCAGAGAATAAATACCTGTCCGTATATTTTCTATATAGTAAGGCTTTTCCGCCTGCTTGCGCAGACACAGATCATAGCTCATAAAAATACTCTCCTTACTGTGTACAAATCAAAACGTGACCGTTCTCTCCCATACAAGACCGGACGGCTTATAAAGCCCTCCAAACCCCATATCCTCCACCTCGATATGAAACTTTGTCGGTGATAAAAAATATACGTCAAGTCTCAGTCTTGTGGCACGGTTCGGTCTGGACGGAAGCCCCGGAAGCCGCATCATGTGAACGATGCTCTCCCCTGCCGCCATCGGCTGGGAAATCACGCGTATCTCCCGCTCGTTATTCAATGTAAATTCGCAGACATGGTGCGCCTCATACCAGTTGATTCCGGCGCTTACGAGCGGATAAAACGTATCCTTTCCGCGGATGCGCATCTCCATGCCGAGGTTGCGCTCGATCATATCGCGGCCGCCAAAGAGCATATCGCGCACGACGATAAGCCCCGCGCGCTCCATCGCCGCATAACACGCCCCCTTGGAATAGAGATTTTTTCCCTGAAACGCATGTCTTTTGCAGCACAGATACTGGATCGAACGCTCCGCCCAGCTCTTACTAAAGTAATCTCCCATCAGATAGCTCGTCGAGATCGTCCTGCGTTCAAATACCTTTTTCAAAAGCTCAAAAAACAGTCTGTCTTTTTCCTTCTTCCAATCCTGCTCGCTGCGGCCTGCGCGTACCTCCTCGCCTACAGGCTGTCTTGCCACCTTTTCCACGCGCGCAATAGCCGGTTTTGTCGTGCGGTCGATATGGAGCACGTAGCCTGTGATCGCCTCATCCTCATACGTAAGGAGAGCCACATCCTGATACCAGAGTTCCTTTTTTTGATTGACCGCATAATAGTAAAAGGAGGAAAGATAATCCTGCAGATAGATCCTGCGGCGTTCTACGCCGGCTCTCTCAAGCGCTCCTGCAATAAGCGCCCCCAGCTCCTCCGTGAGACTGCGCACAGTCACCATCACATGAAGCTCTGAATTGTGAACGAGAAGCTTTATCGTATCAAAACACGTTTTCAAGTATACGCAAAGCAGCTCTTCGCCTTCCATTTTCTGTCCGCCGTCTTCGATCGGCTCCGCGCGGCGCAGCTTCCCGAAAATATCGCTGATGCGGAACAGATCCGGTTCGTCCCCCTCCGACTGCGGCTCTCCTCTCCAGAAATGCCAGACTCCGGCAGAATCCCTGCGCAGCCCCATCGGAAACTGGAGTTCCTGCGCATCTTCCGGCGCGCCGACCGTCACCGGCTCCCGCACCGACTGATGATAATAAGTGATCTGCGCGTACGCGTCATTTAACTCAACGCCCAGTATCAGTTCATTCGTTGCCTGTATCATAAATTTTCACCTGCTTATACGAGTGTAAATACCTCGTTTGCTAAATATTCCATCGAAAGATATGCTTCCAGTTCTTCCCGAAGCGACGCTTCATCCTTTGCAGACTGCGCGTGTGAAATCGCATTCAACATCCCATACCGTGAAGTCTGATCGTCCTTTGTACAAACGGCTTTCAGCACACGTTTGTCCGACCGGAGCACCTTTTCTTCCTGCTCCTCTTCCAGCGTACACTCCAGCTCCTCGCCTTCAAACAGCGTAAACTCCTTCACGAATATCCCTTCAAAGTAATCCTTTACATCTTCTTTCGTATAGGACTCTTCTCTGCCTCTGATCCTGTAATGGATCGAAACGCGGCTCTTCGGATCACATACATACTCCACGAATACGCGCCCCTCCATCTGGTACGGCCGCAGAAGCTCGGCATCAAAGCGCTGCCAGAAGCTAAACCGCATTCCTTTTGCCGAAAACTCCTCCAGAAGCTTTGCAGCTCTTGCCCTGCGCTCTACAGAAAGCTCCACTGCCTTTGCATAATACTGCAAAAGCGCCAGACGGCATACCTCCTCCTGCTCTGCGATCCTTCCACGCTCCTCAAGATACGTGTATTCGCGTTCCATGTACGCAAACACGCAGTCCGCGACCGGAACGCCCTTTACAAAGTATTCATAAGCCTTCAGATTTACGTAAGCGCGGCAGAGCTTTCTCCGTCCCATCTTGTGAAGGTACGATTCAAAGATCCGCTCGCTTCCCTGCGTGCCGCTGCGCGTAAACAGAAGCATCGTCATGATCTTCTCTTCAAGCAG
>CATZPU010000089.1 GCA_958422845.1 uncultured Lachnospiraceae bacterium
CCTGCTTTTTTCTTTCTTCGTTCCGGAAGCTGTGCCAGAATGATCGCCACAAACATCAGCGCGCAGCCGGAAAGCTCCCGCGCGCTGAGCTTCTGCCCAAGCAGCACCCAGCCTGCAAGCACAGATATAACAGATTCAAGACTAAGGATAAGCGATGCGATCGTCGGGTCCATATCCTTCTGTCCGACGATCTGAAGTGTGTATGCAACGCCGCACGACATTACTCCGGCGTATAAAACAGGCATCCATGCCGATATAAACGCACTCCACGAAAAATGCTCCGTCAGAAGCATACCTATTGCAGAAAGTATACCGCAGACGAAAAACTGTATACATGACATCCTGACGCCGTCAACCTGCGGTGAAAAATGATCGATCACTAAAATATGAACGGAAAACACAACTGCGCACAAAAGCACCAGCAGATCGCCTTTTCCAAGCGTCAGCCCGCCTGTCATGCACAAAAGATAAAGTCCTGCAACTGCAAGCGCCACGCTCACCCAGATCTTCATTCCAACCTTCTTTTTCAGGAAAATTCCAAGCAGCGGAACGATCACGATATACAGCGCTGTAATAAATCCCGCCTTGCCTACCGTCGTGTACTTAATACCGAACTGCTGCAGGTTGCTTGCTACGAACAGCGCAATTCCGCAGCAGATCCCGCCGACAAGAAGCTTTTTACTATGCCACGTATAGACGTCCGCTTCTCCCGCATTTTCCTGCTTTTTCCCTTTACGAAACCGGTCGAGCAAAAAAATACACGGGATCAGTACTATCCCGCCAATGATGCAGCGTGCAAAATTAAAAGTGAACGCCCCGATGTGATCCATACTTACGCTTTGCGCAACAAAAGCAGTCCCCCAGATCGCTGCTGTCAAAAACAGCAGAAGGGGATTTCTCCATGATGTTTTTTTCATAACGCTCTCCTCTTACTCCTATTCTTCCTCTTTCTGAGCCGTCAAAGCCCGTTTTTTCCCTTCTTTTCACTCCTGACTTTTCAGATACGCTCCAAGAAGCCGAAATCCCCTGATATTGACACAGAAATTTCCATCGCCCTGCAATACGTGCGACAGACACTCTTCATAATCTACCCATTGCACAGACTCCACTTCCTCTTGCTGCAAAGAAAGCTGCCCTATATCGATCGGATTCTGATATACGTAGACAGAAGATATTTCACGGTCATAAAACGGCTCGCCGTTAAACTCTGTACAGATTTCCCCACTGTCAAAAATGCCCGCAAAATGCAGTTCCTCCGGCTGCGCCCTGATACCAAGCTCTTCCGCAAGCTCACGCAGCGCTGATTCTTCGTACCCGTCTCCCGCCATGACATGACCGGAAGCCGAAGAACCGTAACAGCCCGGATACGTTTTTTTCGCGCTTCGCTTCTGCATCAATATCTGCCAGTTTCCGCTTCTGCCGCGCCGTACTGCCCAGACATATACCGTCCGGTGGCGGATCCCAAGGGCATGTGCGACGCCCCTCTCCGTCACCTGACCGGTCGGTTCGCCGCGCTCGTCACAGATATCAAACAGCTCAAGCATCCTGCCGTCAAGTGCCGCATACTGCAATACATCTCCCTGATAGGACAGCTTCAGCGAAAAAAACGGTGCATCCTGTGCGAGCAGCTTCAGGAATATTTTATCGCCCTCCCATAAATTGAGCTTCATGATCTCTTCCTTTGCCACCCACTCAAGCGTTCCCTCATCGCAAGCGCACAGCTCTCCCTCAAAACGGTCTGCCGTATACAGACACATATATTCTGTCTGCCACCCCTCTGCAAGAAAAGTCACAATTCCCCGAAATCTCCACGACACCAGAGTAAGTCCCGTCTCCTCCTTTGCCTCGCGCAAAAGGCATTCCTCCGGACTTTCTCCCTCTTCAAAGTGTCCGCCGATGCCGATCCACTTATCCTTATTGACGTCGTGCTTCTTGCTGACGCGGTGAAGCATCAGGTACTTTCCGTCCTTTTCAATATAGCAAAGCGTTGTAAGCGGTGATCTCACAGTTTCTGCGCCTCCCTCATCTCTCTGCTTCGTGCAAGCAGATATTCCCGCTCATTGTGTTCGGGATACTCCAACACATCCTGCAAAAGTTTATTGAGCAAAACACCGACCGCTTCTCCCGGCTTCATGCCGTCTGAGAGCAGATCGCGCCC
The DNA here is from genome assembly GCA_958422845.1 of uncultured Lachnospiraceae bacterium. GTDB lineage: Bacteria > Bacillota > Clostridia > Lachnospirales > Lachnospiraceae > Choladousia. Next base: position 2,159 of record CATZPU010000089.1, read on the forward strand.
GTTCAGCTTCATATCTTTAAGTGTCAGACAGTCCCCGTGCATCCTGATATCGTTCCAGATGTGCTCTACTTCCTTCAGATAATCAAGCTTTTCGGCTACCACATCGGGATGCTGTGCCATAATATCCGCTCTCTTGACAAGCAGATAATCGTCAAATGATTCCGGTCCGATCAGATAAGCGCAGCGGCGTATATCCGATCCCGCAAGCTGCGGATACCAGGAATGGTTTCGCACGAGATTGCAGACTGCATACAGTGTTTCATTGTCAAACTTCAGATTTTTCATAATACGCCGCGCGATCTTCTCGCTAAAAGCAGCGTGTCCCCGAAAATGATCTTTTCCCGTCTCATCTGTCGTGAAGACCTCCGGCTTGCCCATATCATGAAACAGCATCGCAAGCCGCAGATGCTTTTTTGCCGGAATATGCTGCAGCGCGCACAGTGTATGCTCCCCTGTCGTAAACGCATGATGCGGATTGTTCTGACGCTGTACCATGATGCGGTCAAACTCCGGCATGATCACCGATGTGATCCCGCACTCATACGCCAGACGAAACCAGTGCGGATTCGGGGAGACGAGCAGCTTCACAAGCTCTGTCTGTATCCGCTCTGCGCTTATATAATCAAGAGCGTCCGCCATCTCACGGATCGCCGCACGCACGTCATCCGTAAGCGTAAAGCCTAACTGTGCTGCGAAACGTACTGCCCGCATCATACGCAGTGCGTCCTCCGAAAAACGCTCCTTCGGATCTCCGACGCAGCGTATTGTTTTATTTTTCAGATCCTCGATGCCTCCGAACTCATCTACCAGCCCCGTTTCAGGCGCATACGCCATTGCATTGATCGTAAAATCACGTCTCTTCAGATCTTCTACAAGATTCTGTGTAAATACGACTTCTTTCGGATGACGGCAGTCCTCATACTCTCCGTCGATCCGGTACGTCGTCACCTCGAACCCGTCTTTATCCACCATGACTGTCACAGTTCCGTGCTCGATCCCTGTGTCCACCGTTCTCGGAAACAGTGCCTTCACCTGCTGCGGAGCCGCTGACGTCGTGACGTCCCAATCCTCCGGCGTCCTGCCCATGATCGAATCACGGACGCAGCCGCCGACAATATATGCCTCATGTCCATTATCATGCAAAACCTGCAAAATCCATTTTACTTTTTCCGGAATTTCGATATACGACATTATTTTTTACCTTCCCTTTTCCGGTCATTTTAAGCCTCAGGCTACAGCCGGATACTGTCTTTATCATAACACAACCGCCTTTTTCTGAAAAGTGAAAAGTGAAAAATCTGTGTCCTGCCGTAAAACTATTTACATTTCGTGTGCAGAAATGTTATATTTGGTTATATTTATATTAACAAGATTCAAAAGTCATTAAAATCATTTTAGCATTAGTTTACAGGAAGCATAATATTCCATATAAACTGACGCGAAATCTCAGAAAGGAAATACTATGAAAAAGAAAAGTTTACTGATACTCTTAGGTCTGGCTGCCGCTATCGCTGTATCCGGCTGCGGCAATAAAAATGAAAAGAAAAAAGAAACCGAATTTACAACAGACGCGCCTGCTGCGACCGCAGAAGAAGATGTTATAGAAGAGACTGCCGCCGAGACGGAAGCGCTTCTTGATCCGATCACACCGTCTGACTATCTCGTAGAAAATATTGACGACTACGTTACACTGGGAGAAGTCTCCGGTCTGCCCGTTACGCAGTACAAATATGAAGTAACAGATGATATGATCGCTGAACGTATCGATATGGAAGTATCCGCTTATTCTGAGGAAACGGAAGTCGATCGGGAAAGCAAAGCCGGCGATATCATTTACGCAGATATTACGTCTACGGTGCAGGGCGATGATGATTCAGAATACACCGAAAGCACTTACATCACACTCGGCGACGAGGAATACGGCGCAGAATTTGACGAGAAAATGACCGGCGTTTCCGCAGGCGATACACAGGAATTCTCCATTACATTTGACGACGATATCTGGATGGAAGAATGGATGGGACAGACGGTCGACTTCAAGGTCGCTGTCACAAGCATATGCGAGGTCAAAACACCTGAATATAATGATGATTTTGTCGCTGAAAATACAGACTATAAGACGACAGAAGAATACGAAGCTTTCCTGCGCGAAGAGATCGAAGCAGAAAATGCTCAGACAAGCTATACAGATGCAGTAGAGGAGCTTTATCTTGCCGCAGAAAACAATGCCGTATTCTCCGACTATCCGCAGGAGCTGTATGACCTTTGCAAAGAAGAGGTACTTGCATTCTACCGCACCTTTGCCGGTACTGCAGAGGACGCTGATATCTACGAAATGTTCGGGCTCACAGAGGAAGATGTTGAGACAGAGATCCTCGCTATGGTCAATCGCCGCCTGATCGCAAGCGCTATCTGCGAAAAAAACGATCTTGAAGTCACCGAAGACGAATATACTGCTTACGTATCGGAATACGCCGCATATTACGGCTACGAGGATGCTGTACAGTTTGAAAAAGACAACTCCCGTCCGACACTCGTATGGTTTCTGTTTGAATCAAAGGCAGGCGACTACCTGTACAAAAATGCAAAGATCACGGAGGAAGCTTACGTTCCGGAGGAATTCGATGATCTGGATATCGATGAGATCGACGTCACGCAGATCGATCCCGCCGAGGAAGACAGCGAGGTGGCTGACGGCGTGACGCTGAATACCACAGAAGATGACGCCGCACAGACTGATACAGAGCTGTCTGATGAAACAGAAACGGATACGGAAGTATCCAATGAAGAAGAAACTGAAGCGTCCGGCACAGAAGGTGATACTGAGGAATGATCTGCAAACCTGACACAATTTTCTTTACCTGAAACATGGGGCGGTACAACGACTGACCGCCCCGTTTTCTATGTCCCGTTTATACGACTGTACGCATGTAAAAAATGTGCGTATTTCATTCATTTTGCTTGACACGCATAAAGATTGTGTTATAATAAGACTGCAAAAGGTTCACTGGTTAATATATTTCACTAACTATTATAGAGTATAAAATCACACCTTTGTATTCTATAATAGTTAGTGAAAATTTTTTAACAGTCTTTTCAGCAATCTAGTTAGGAGGTACCGAAAATGAATAAGGGTACAGTAAAGTGGTTCAACGCAGAAAAAGGTTATGGTTTCATCACAGGTGAGAATGGTTCCGACGTATTCGTACATTTCTCCGCAATTCAGGGTGAAGGATTCAAGACTCTCGAAGAGGGACAGGCTGTTTCTTATGACTTGACAGAAGGCGCTCGCGGTATGCAGGCAGCTAATGTCGTAAAGCTTTGATGACTTTATAAAGAGTATAGAGAACATCCACAGGGACTGCTGCAGGCGCGGCAGTCCTTTTATTGACTCCGGAATAAACCAGAAGGGGCTATCGGGAAATAGATGGTTCCAAACAGGGGCAGATTTGACTCACATGA
>CATZPU010000090.1 GCA_958422845.1 uncultured Lachnospiraceae bacterium
GTGACGCAGAGAAGGCTGCCGATGATGAAAAATGAGACGCCGGCGGAGTCTTCCGTGTTTGTCAACGGCGCTCTGCGCATCGACTATGCGGCGGGCTGCGCCTATCTCAATGAAGAAGAGCTGCATCTGACGCCGATCGAGTACAAGCTTTTGTGTCTGCTGTCCAGAAATGTGGGGAAAGTGCTGACGCATACGTTCATCACACAGAATATCTGGGGCAGCAGCTGGGAAAATGATGTTGCATCGCTGCGCGTCTTTATGGCTACGCTTCGGAAAAAGATAGAAAAAGGCGCAGATTCGCCTCAGTATATCCAGACGCACATCGGCGTGGGGTACCGGATGATAAAGGTGGAGTAGTCTTGATTGAGGCACGGTCGTTTTAAGCGGCTGTGCTTCTTTTTTCTGTATATTCCGCAGGGGAAAGATCACGCTGTTTACCGCAGCATATACACGATGTATAAATAATTGCGTTTGCGTGAAAAAATAGTATAATAGAACTGTGTAAATGTATCAGATTCTTGTAGTTTAAGAATGTATATTTAAGAACGTATATTTTATGGTTCTGTTTCAGAAAAGGATGGCGGTTTTACGATGAAAAACGAAGCGGGTATTGCACTTGGAGCAGTGCTTATGTATTTTCTGGCAATTATGCCGGGACACAGAAAAGTGAGAAATTCCGTAAAGGGAAAATATTATGCGCACAGAGGGCTGCATGATGGAGAAGCCGGAATACCGGAGAACACGATGGCTGCCTTTCGCAGAGCTGTTGATGCGGGATTTGGGATAGAGCTTGACGTACAGCTTACAAAAGATGAGGAGGTCGTCGTTTTTCATGATTTTGATCTGAAGCGCGTATGCAGTGCGGAAGGTGAGGTCAGTGATTTTACGTATGAACAGCTTCAGGCTTTTTCGATCTGCAAGACGCAGGAGCGCATACCGAAGCTTAGCGATGTTTTAAAGCTCGTGCAGGGAAAAGTACCGCTTCTTGTAGAACTCAAATATAAAGGGGTGGAGAGCCGTATCTGCGAGCGCACCGATGAAGTGATGCGGCAGTACCGCGGTGAGTATGCGATAGAATCCTTCCATCCGAGGGCGCTGTGGTGGTACCGCAGGCACAGACCGGAGATCTGCCGCGGACAGCTTGCGATGAATTTTCAGAGGCAGGAGGGGCTTTATCATCCGGCATATCTGATGGTGCGGCATCTGCTGTTTAATTTCCTCGGAAAGCCGGATTTTATCGCATATGATATTCGTGACAGACAGGCTGTTTCCAAAAATATCTGCCGCCGCATCTTCGGCTGTCCTTCGGCGGCGTGGACGGTGCGTTCCGGCAGACAGCTTGAAGAGGCGAAACCGTATTACGATTCTTTTATTTTTGAAGGCTTTCTGCCTGTACAAACGGAATAGTATTTGTGCAAAATGACATATTTTTGTTGTGAAATAAGCTAAAATAAGGTATACTTATATCATTCATGCAGGAGGAAACTGCAAATATTTGTAAAGGACGTGATAGAATGAAACGGATTGGTCTGTTGACGAGCGGAGGCGACTGTCAGGCGCTCAACGCAACGATGCGCGGTGTAGTAAAGGGGCTTTCAAGCAATATCGATGAGCTTGAGGTCTACGGTTTCATGAACGGCTATAAGGGCCTGATCTACGGGGATTACCGGCTGCTTACATCTAAGGATTTTTCCGGTATACTGACGAAGGGAGGCACGATCCTCGGTTCTTCGAGACAGCCGTTCAAGCTGATGCGTGAGCCGGATGAGAAGGGGCTTGACAAGGTCGAGGCAATGAAGCAGAATTATTATAAGCTGCGTCTTGACTGTCTCGTGATCCTTGGCGGAAACGGCACGCAGAAAACGGCGAATCTGCTGCGCGAGGAAGGACTGAATATCATTCATCTTCCTAAGACGATCGATAATGACATCTGGGGAACAGATATGACATTCGGCTTTTACAGCGCTGTAAATATCGCTACAGATGCGATCGACTGCATCCACACGACTGCCGCATCCCACAACCGCGTATTTATCGTGGAGATCATGGGACATAAGGTAGGATGGCTGACGCTGTACGCAGGCATTGCAGGAGGCGCGGATATTATTCTTATTCCTGAGATTCCGTACGATATTAAGAAGGTCATTGCGGCTATTGACAGACGTACAAAAGCAGGAAAGGGCTTTACGGTGCTTGCAGTTGCCGAGGGCGCTATCTCGAAGCAGGATGCGAAGCTGAGTAAGAAAGAATATAAGAAAAAGATCGAAGAGAAAAAATATCCTTCCGTTGCATACGAGCTTGCAGAGGAGATCAAGGCTGCGAACGGACCGGAGGTGCGTATCACGGTTCCGGGACATACGCAAAGAGGCGGAAGCCCGTGTCCGTATGATCGTGTGCTCTCTACGAGAATCGGCGTGACGGCTGCCGATCTGATCATGAAGGAGCAGTACGGCTACATGGTCGGCATCGTGAACGGAAAGATGAAGAAAGTGCCGCTTGCCGAGGTTTCCGGTAAGCTTAAGATGGTAGATCCGAAAGATCAGATCATTCAGGAAGCGAAGCTTATGGGCATTAGTTTCGGAGACTGATCCGGCAAAGACAGATACGCACAGAAATAGAAGCAGGATATCGAAGACCGGCTGTGTCACAGCGCTCAGGTCTTCGTGATAAGACTGTGTGAAGAAGATGGAAGAGGGGCTGCTGTACAAGTCTGACGTTGTGCAACAGCTCCCGTATTTTGTGGCAGAAAAAGACAGACAGGAGATGGAGTATGGGCTATACAGCATTGTACCGTAAATTCAGACCGGATACCTTTGCAGATGTAAAGGGACAGGATCATATCGTAAAGACACTGCGCAATCAGATCATGGCAGACCGTATCGGACATGCGTATCTGTTCTGCGGTACGCGTGGTACCGGAAAGACGACGATCGCGAAGATTTTTGCAAAGGCAGTAAACTGCGAGCACCCGATCGACGGGAATCCGTGCAACGAATGTGCGTCATGCCGTGCGATCGCTTCCGGCGCGTCTATGAACGTGATCGAGATCGACGCAGCGTCAAACAACGGTGTGGACAATATCCGTGAGATTCGGGAAGAGGTCGCATATTCTCCGGCGGACGGAAAATACAAGGTGTATATCATAGACGAGGTGCATATGCTCTCGATCGGGGCATTTAATGCGCTGCTTAAGACGCTTGAAGAGCCTCCGTCTTATGTCATCTTCATTCTGGCAACGACGGAGGCGCACAAGATTCCTGTGACGATACTGTCAAGATGCCAGAGGTATGATTTCCGAAGGATCGCACAGGAGACGATACAGTCGAGACTGCAGGAGCTTATGGAGCAGGAGAAAGTCGAGGTCGAAGAGCGGGCGCTGCGTTATATTGCAAAGAAGGGAGACGGTTCCCTTCGTGACGCCTTAAGTCTTTTGGATCAGTGTATTGCTTTTTATCTTGGGGAAACGCTGACGTATGACCGTGTACTGGAGGTGCTTGGCGCTGTAGATACGGAAGTGTTCAGCGATCTGCTCCGCAAGATTTTAAAGGAGGATCTTGTAGCTGCGATTGGCACGCTTGAGAAGCTTATCATGCAGGGGCGCGATCTGACGCAGTTTGTCAATGATTTTACATGGTATATGCGCAATCTCATGCTGATCAAAGCATCGGATGATATGGAGGATGTGCTCGATGTCTCCACCGAGAATCTGGCGCAGCTTCGCGAGGAGGCGGGGCTGATCCGCAGCGATACGCTCATGCGGTTTATCAGGATCTTTTCGGAGCTTGCCAATAATATCCGCTATGCGACGAATAAGAGAGTGCTTCTGGAACTTGCGCTGATCAAACTGTGCAAGCCGGAGTCACAAAGGGACGAGCTTTCTTATATCGAGCGTATCAGGAAGCTGGAACGGCGGATGGAAGAGCTGCTTTCCGGAAGATTCGTGATCGCAGGCGCACCGCAGTCAGGCAGTTATGCAGGAAATGCAGGCGCATCGGGGCAGGCAGGCAGCTATGCGGGCGGTGCAGGATATGCGAACGGAAGCTATGCCGGAGCGACAGGAGATTACAGCGCAATGTCCGATGAGGCGTTTGCGGCAGGTTTCGGAGTGAATGGATCGGGATACGGCGGTGAAGGAACGGCAGAAAACGGCGGATACGGCGGGCAGGGTTCCTCGTCCGGCATGATGCAGTATCCCAAGGCTGCGCCGGAGGATCTGCAGAAGGTGCGTTCGATGTGGAAAAGCATTATCGGGGATACTTCGGGGATGTTCCGCGTCGTGCTTTCGGCGGCAGAGCCGAAGTTTAATGTACAGGACGCATCAGATATGAAGCTGTACGTCGTGTTTGCAGATTTTCTTGCAGAACGGTATATTGACAACAAAGACCGCAAGGCAGAGCTTGAGCAGATCATTGCCGACCGTACCGGAAAACAGATTGAAGTCAAATTTGTACTTGCAGCGGATGAGGGGATTCAGAAAGGCTCGCTGTCCGCAATTGAAATCGACGAAAGAATTCATGAATTTATTCATACAGATATAGAAATTGAAGAATAAAACTGGTACAATGGGCACGAGTGCGAATTGTACAGCAAGAAAGATGGAGGAAATGATTATGGCAAAGCGTGGAGGATTCCCGGGAGGTATGCCGGGCAACATGAATAACCTGATGAAGCAGGCGCAGAAGATGCAGAAGCAGATGGAGGAGAACCAGAGAGCGCTGGAGGAAAAGGAATTTACGGCGGCCGCAGGCGGCGGAGCAGTCGAGGTGACGATCTCCGGCAAAAAGGAAGTCGTAAAAGTAAAGCTTTCTGAGGAAGTAGTCGATCCGGATGATATTGAAATGCTTGAGGATCTGATCGTAGCGGCAACGAATGAAGCGCTGCGTCAGGTAGAAGAGGCTGCCGCCTCTGCAATGTCGAAGCTGACAGGCGGTCTGGGAGGATTTGGATTCTGATGGATTACTATGGAAGCCAGATGACAAAGCTGATAGAGCAGCTTTCATCTCTGCCGGGCATTGGCGGAAAATCCGCACAGCGTCTGGCGTTTCATATTGTGCATATGCCGAAGGAGCAGGTGGCGCAGCTTACGGCAGCGATCACAGATGCAAGGGAAAATATCCGTTATTGCAGCGAGTGTTATACGCTGACGGATCAGGAGACTTGCCCGATATGCAGCAATCCGAACCGTGACAAAAAAACGATCATGGTGGTGGAGAGCACGCGAGATCTGGCGGCATATGAAAAGACGGGAAAATACGAGGGCGTGTACCACGTACTGCACGGAGCGATCTCTCCGATGCTCGGTATCGGTCCTGCCGACATTAAGCTAAAAGAGCTGATGCAGCGTCTGCAGGGAGATGTCGAGGAAGTGATCATAGCGACGAATTCCAGTCTTGAGGGAGAAACGACTGCAATGTACATCAGCAAGCTGATCAAGCCGACAGGCATCAAAGTCAGCCGTATCGCAAGCGGCGTGCCGGTAGGCGGCGATCTGGAATACATTGACGAGGTGACGCTGCTGCGTGCGCTTGAGGGACGCGTGGCTCTGTAAGCGGCTGTCTCCCAAAGCATGTCTCCGGTATAGAGTCGGCGCAGTTAATTC
>CATZPU010000091.1 GCA_958422845.1 uncultured Lachnospiraceae bacterium
CGCATACGTGTCGTTTCCAAAAAGTATAGGGAGTCTGATCCGAAACTCAAGACGCCCATCCTTACTGTTTTTCGCTGTAATCTGTCCAAAGTGCTCTCTTATCACCTCATAGACCAGATGCAGCCCTATCCCGAAATGCTTTCCGTCACTGGACGTTGTATAATACCTGCCGAATATTTCTTCCGGCTCCTGAATCAACGCAATACTGTGCGAAAAAATATTGCAGCAGACCATTCTTCCGTCCTTGCGTACCTCGACGGTTATTTCACTGTCTTTGCGCGCATATTCTATCGTATTTACAAATAAATTTGTGAAAGCTTCCTTTAGCCAATACCTGTCGCCTTTCACAAATACATTTTCTTCAATTTCAAAATGAATCCTTTTGTCCGCCATATCCAGAACCAGCTCCTGCACCAACTCGGAAACAGACTCCGTTTTCCATTCCTTTCGTTTTTCCATCGGATATTTCACTTGTTTTAGAAGAGCCGACGTCAGAAAATCCATCTTCTGTATCTGCTTTTGACACACGGACAGATCCGCCTGCCTCTTATAACTTTCATATAATTCAAGATATATTTTCAGATTCGCAAGCGGAAGCCGAAGCTGATGATACAGATTTTCCGTATACACCCGCAGCCTTTTTTCCTTCTCCTGCGTCTCCTCCCGTATATACGCGATCTCCCTTTGAGATGTTTCTTTTATTTGAGAAACGTACGCCTGCCCCATACGCTTCTCTTTTTTTATCAGAAGCAAAGAAACAGCCGCCGCGACCGCAATATTTTCCGCCAGAGAAACAAATATCCAGAGTTTTTCCCCCATCCTGCCTGAAATAATGCCCGCTCCTGAATTGCCATATCCCGATGCGTCCAATACGGCTTCTCCTCTTTCCCTGTAAGAAAGCGGCGCATGCTGCATATACATCGCAGTCAGCTCCTGAGCAAATGACTCGTCAATACAGGCTGCCTGTCCCAAAAGCCCGACCATGTTCCTGCGGTTCCAAGATACCTGCCAAGCCGAAATCAACAGGCAGGGCAGCAACATCAGTATGATACAACCGACATATTTTCTTTGTTTCATAAACCCTCCCTTTACAGCTCGCTCCTCCAGCGATACCCTATGCCGTGAACGGTTTCAATATAGTTCTTCTCAGAAACAGAGGCAATCTTCCTCCTCAGCCTGCTCATAGTCACGGTAAGCGTATTATTTTCTACGAACACACCCTTCCCGTCCCAGAATTTTTCAAACAAAAGCGTACGTGTCACAATACAGCCTCTATTCGCGATCAGAACCTCAAGAAGCTTCCATTCAAGCGCAGTCAGGCAAATGTCTTTTTCTTCGTAGCTTATTTTTTTTCGATCAAATGCTACAAGCAGTTCTTTCTGCCGATAAAAGCGATCCTCCCGCTTTTTCATCCGACTGCTTCTGCGCAGCAGAGCTTCTATCCTTGCGGCAAGCTGCAAAAAGGAAAAGGGCTTTACGACGTAATCATCCGCGCCGCAGGAAAAGCCATGCAAAATACTCTCCTCATCATCCCGAACCGTCAAAAACAAGATGGGCATGTCGTACAATTCCCGTATACGACTGCACAATGCAAAGCCGTCCGTCCCTCCAAGCTCAATATCGAGAATACAAAGCTCTATTTCCTGCGCGCTCAGTACGCGCATTGCTCCTGATGCGTCCGGCAGTTCTACGAAAGCATACTGCCGCTGAAAATATGCAGTCACCCCCTGCCTGATGTTCTCATCATCCTCTACAAATAAAATTGCCATGTTACTCTCCTTGATGCCGCCGATAATATTTTGTTATTTTTCACTAATTATTCTCTTTTTATGATTATATATTATATTATTTATACAAAAGATACAACATAAATATTTTTCTTATTGTCACATTTTTGTAAGTTTTGTCTGTTATAAGTGTTGTAACAAATATTTCTGCAAGGAGTGATTTTGATGAAAAAATATATTCGTCCCATTCTAATTATTTTAGGGAGTGCTGCGTTTTCACTCCAATGCTTTGCAAAGCCCTCTGTCACCTTGGAACAGGAGCTATCTGAAACCGCAGACGATACCATACCATACGCCGAAACGTATACTGTCACAAAAGAAGTCTTCGCATATGCAGGGAGTAATTGCATCGAGCTGACCGTGCAGTTATCGTGCCGTGACGAACCAAACAATCCCTCCGGCAGCTATATTCTGGATGTCAGCAATATTACCGCGTCTAATGTGTCGGGATGGTTTCATGTGCTTCCATCCGTATCCATAACAGACACCATCTATTATGATTGCAATCAGGCGGTAAAAATAAATCTGCAATACGACGCGAGTATCGGCGCAGGCTTCTACCCATATACTGCAACCATTGATGTCGGTCTGTCGGAGCCTGCAAACAAGCTTGAACAAGTCCTCTGGTTCACCGATGCCGATCCTGAGAGCATAAAAGATCCGGAGGAGCGTATCCAAGACAAAGTTTTATCGGAGTATGGAGACCAGCTTCCGGAAATCGTCTTTTTACCATTACAAATAGATGAAGTTTCAGATATGATCCAGAACCGTGCGTCTGACGAAGATCACAAAGAATCCGGCACCCACATCTTCGTGATCACGACGCATGAGGCGGAAGTCTGTCGGCAGCTTGAGGAGCAGGGACTTATCCCTGAATGGTTTGATTTTAGGGACGAGAAGAGTCTTGCCGCGTACAATGAAAGTGCTGAAGTCTTTTGCACTCCGGACTGTGATGCGCTCGATCTTCTTGGCAGCTTTGTAATCTGTCCGGCAGATTATACAGGTATGACGAGCACCGTTTTATCCGTCACTTTAAGCCACTGGAGCGAGTGGTAATCTAATGTAAAGGGGATATTGCAAAATACATCCGGCGGTACCCTTTCGGGTGATTTTCCTCCGAAAACTAAAATGTTTTCTGCGGAAAACACACCGAAAATCCACCGGAATCAATATTTTGCAACATCCCCTTTATCGCTCTGTCACTGCTCTTTTTCAAGCAGTACATCCATGATCCTATATCCTTCTTTTCGGAATATGCCGCTTTCCTTCGCCGTTTTCTCACAGTAGAACCTGCTCTCTCCGAGTTTTCTTGTGCTGTCCCAGAGAAGATACGGCACGGGATCGCCCGTATGCGTGCGGATGCGAAGCGGCGTCGGGTGATCGGGAAGAATCAGCATGCGGTACGGCTCGCCGGATGCATCCATCTGCTCCTTTATGATGCGGATCACGCGTGAATCCAGATATTCTATCGCCTGTATCTTCCGTTCCAGACTGCCCTGATGTCCCATCTCGTCCGGTCCCTCCAGATGCACGTACACAAAATCTGCCCCATCTTTCAGCAGCGCGTCGACTGCCGCCTGCGCCTTCCCTTCATAATTCGTATGCAGGCCGCCATTTGCGCCCGACACAACGACATTTTTCATGTCTGCGCCGACTGCAATTCCTTTAAGCAAATCGACTGCCGAGATCATCACTCCTTTTTTTCCGTATTTTTCTTCAAAAGAAGTCACCACCGGCTTTGTACCTGCACCCCAGAACCAGCAGCTATTCGCCGGATTCAGTCCTTTTTCTTTCCTCGCAAGATTCAGGGGATGCTTTGAAAGTATCTCATAGCTGCGCTCCATCATGGCACGCAGCGCGGCATCCTCCGGAAGATACGCTCCGATCACCTCTGTAAGATGATCGTGCGGCGGCTCAAGCTCTGCGACGCTGCCATTCGCCCAGATAACACAATGGCGGTAACTTGTCCCTGTATAGAACTGATACGTCTCATTTTCAAACTCTCTTCGCAGCGCATCGAGCAGGATCGCCGCATCCTCCGTACTGATCTCGTCTGAGCTGTGGTCGATGATGCGTTTCTTTTCGTAACTGTCCTCTTCCTCAGAGAGCGTCACGAGATTACATCGCATCGCCACATCCGTATCTTTCATCGGCACGCCGATACTGAGCGCTTCCAGCGGAGAGCGCCCCGTATAAAACCTGCGCGGATCGTATCCGAGCACCGCCAGATTTGCCGTATCGCTCCCCGGACTCATTCCTTCTGGAATCGTCTGCAAAAGCCCGATCTCTGCCTGTGCTGCCAGAGTGTCCATTGCCGGAGTCTTCGCCGCCTCAAGCGGCGTCTTTCCTCCAAGCGCTTCCTGCGGCTCGTCTGCCATCCCGTCCCCAAGAACTACGATATATTTCAATTTTCACACATCCCTTCCTGCCGCGACACACATTGCTCTACGTCACTATGCTTTTTGCGCCGCACTATACTTTTCCCTTCTGCACTATACAGCATTCTTATTCCGCTTTCATTTTAGCTCTGCTTATCCCGCATACGGATCATGCCAAGGATACCCTGTACCTGCGCTGCGCGCTCCTCATACGCCTGCTCCGTCATAGCTTCTGTCACAAAACCGAACTCACCGGATACGCCTGCTTCCACAAGCTCGATATTTCCAAACAGCTTCTCCATCTCTGATTGCTCCTGCGCGCCTCCCTTGGCACGGATAAAGAAACGCTTTATTGTGCCGGAAACGTCCGTAAGCTCCTGCTTCTGCGGATTCCACGAAGAAACTACTCCCGTTCCGAGCGTCTGCGCCGCCTCAACAACGTCTGCCGCAACTGCGCTCGCGGTAGCCTCTTTTCCTGCTCCCTGCCCATAGAACATCGCATCGCCGAGCATATTTCCATGTACAAAGATCGCATTGAATACGCCGTTTACCGCAAAGAGCGGATCGTCCTTTTCCACGAGATACGGCGCTACCATCGCCATTACCTGATCTCCCTGTCTGCTGCTGTAGGCGAGCAGTTTGATCGTCCGGCACATCGCCTTTGCATAAAGAATGTCCGCAGATGTGATCTTTGTAATTCCCTCTGTGTAAATATCTGTAAAATCAACGCGTCTGCCATACGCCAGAGACGAGAGTATCGCGATCTTGCGGCATGCGTCGTGCCCCTCTATATCTGCTTCCGGATTCCGCTCCGCATACCCTTTCTGCTGTGCGTCGCGCAGCACATCATCAAACTCCAGTCCCTCGTCGATCATCTTCGTCAGAATATAGTTCGTCGTACCGTTTAAGATGCCCGTGATCTCGTCGATCACATCTGCGGTCAGCGAAGTACGCAGCGGGCGGATGATCGGAATACCGCCTCCGCAGCTTGCCTCAAACAGATAGCTTGCATTATGCTCCCTTGCGATCTGCTGAAGCTGTGTACCATGGCGTGCGACAAGCTCCTTATTTGAAGTACACACACTCTTTCCTGCCTCCAACGCGCGTTTGGAAAAAGTAAAAGCCGGCTCTGTGCCGCCCATCACCTCGACCACGATCTGTACCTCCGGATCATTTACGATCTCCTCGTAGTCATGCACGATCTTATCCTGATTCGGATCTCCCGGAAAATCACGCAGATCCAAAATGTATTTCACATTCAGATCCACTCCTGCTTTCTCAAGTATACTGTCGTGGTTCGTGTCGATCACTTCCACCACACCGGAACCTACTGTTCCGTATCCCAGCACTGCAACCTGTATCATAATTTCCTCCTCATCCAAGCGACGCCGTCCGGCGTCTCTCTGCTTTTTCATTTC
>CATZPU010000092.1 GCA_958422845.1 uncultured Lachnospiraceae bacterium
GTCCATGTCTGCGGCGCGGTCAATGCGCCGGGGGTATATCCGTTTCGCGAGGGAATGCGGCTTTTTGAAGCGGTAGAACTGGCAGGCGGCTTTTCGCCGGATGCAGATGAGGTATGGCTCAATCAGGCGCAGATATTGCAGGACGGACAGCGGCTGTATATTTACACGCACGAGGAGACGAAAGAGCTGCAAAATGTGCAGGCGCAGGATAGAGCGCAGCCGTTTGGCGCGCCTGATGCACAGGCGGTACAGGGCGGACCGCCGTATGGCGAAGCTGCGCGGAAGCAGCCGACAGGCGAACTTTCGGCAGAAGAAAAGGTAAATATAAATACGGCAGATAAGGCGGAGCTGATGACGCTTCCCGGTATCGGGGAGGCGAGGGCTGAGGCGATCATACAGTACCGGTCGCAGCGCGGAGGCTTTTCTGCGGTTGAGGAGATCCAGGAGATATCCGGCATCAAGAATGCCGTATATTCAAAAATAAAAGACCGTATTACGGTGTAGGTATAAGATAAAGAAGGAGTGGAATCATGGCAAAAAAGGTTCTGGTAGTAGATGATGAAAAGCTGATCGTTAAAGGTATCCGCTTCAGTCTGGAGCAGGATGACATGGAGGTGGACTGTGCGTACGACGGCGAGGAGGCTGTCCGCATGGCAAGGGAAAAGTCGTACGATATTATTCTGCTTGACCTGATGCTTCCGAAGATGGACGGACTTGAGGTGTGCCGTGAGGTCAGGGAGTTTTCAGATGTGCCGATCGTGATGCTTACTGCAAAGGGCGACGACATGGACAAGATCCTCGGTCTGGAGTACGGAGCAGACGATTATATCACAAAGCCGTTCAATATCCTTGAGGTGAAGGCGAGACTGAAGGCGATCATCAGAAGAACGTCGCAGAAGGCGGCTGCCGAACCGAAAGGAAAGATCGTAGAGGTGGGCGATCTTGCGCTTGACTGTGAGGGCAGGAGAGTGAGCATCGCAGGCAAGGAGGTCAACCTGACTGCGAAGGAGTTTGATGTGCTTGAGCTTCTCGTATTTAATCCGAACAAGGTATACAGCAGGGAAAACCTTCTGAATATCGTCTGGGGCTATGAGTATCCGGGCGATGTCCGCACGGTGGACGTACATATCCGCCGTCTGCGCGAGAAGATCGAAGCAAATCCGAGCGAACCGAAATACGTACATACGAAGTGGGGAGTTGGTTATTATTTCCAGCATTAAGGAAAAAGCATCACAATCTTTAAAGAGCCTCCGTATGCGTATCTTCGTGATCGTTATTCTGGTAGGCCTGATTCCGATCATGGTGATGAAGTCGGTCATTCTGAAGAATTACGTGACGCAGTCCGTAAACCAGAAATCGACGCTGATCCAGAACCAGTGTCAGCAGCTCGTCTCGCAGATGGGAAGCTCCGGCTATATCGCGGATGTATCCTCGGAAAAGCAGGTCGATAAGCAGGTCAAGCAGCTTGCGACGATCTACAACGGCAGGGTGATCATCGTCGACGGCAATTTCTGGATCGTAAGAGACACGTACGGGATCGATGAGGGCAAGGCGATCATTTCCGAGGAGGTGCTTAAGTGCTTTCTCGACGCGGAGTCCGTGACGAACTATAATGCGGAGAGCCGTTTTCTGGAGCTTACGATGCCTGTGAAAAATTCCGAAACAAAAGCGACGGAAGGCATCATGATCGTCAGTGTTTCGACGGAGGATATCAATGCCGGAAGAGAAGCGCTTGACAATACCGTTTTGATCCTTCAGGTCATTGTGACGCTTTTCGTCCTTGCAGCGGCGTACTACGTAGCGCGTGTCCTGACAAAGCCGTTTGACCGGATCACGCAGTCTCTTGAGGAGGTGCGCGGCGGCGTGCTTGAGCAGGAAATATCGATTCCCGATTATACGGAGACGCAGCTTCTTGCGGAAGCGTACAACCGTATGCTTAAGCGTATGAAGCTGCAGGAGGATTCCAGACAGGAATTTGTCTCGAACGTTTCGCATGAGCTGAAGACGCCGATCACTTCGATGAAGGTGCTCGCGGATTCGCTGCTTGCACAGGATGATGTGCCTGTAGAGCTTTATAAGGAATTTATGAGCGATATCGCAGAGGAGATCGACCGCGAGAACAAGATCATTTCCGATCTGCTTTCGCTTGTCAAGATGGACAAAAAGTCCTCTGATATCCATATCGAGGAGACGAATATCAATCAGCTCATCGAGCTGATCTTAAAGCGTCTGCGGCCGATCGCCGCAAAACAGGGGATCGATCTCGTACTTGAGAGCTTTAAGCCGATCCTTGCCGAAGTGGATGAGACGAAACTTACGCTTGCCTTGTCGAATCTCGTGGAAAACGGCATCAAATACAATCATGAGGACGGCTGGGTACACGTTTCCCTAAATGTTGACAGCAAGTATTTTTATGTCAAGGTCGAGGACTCCGGTATGGGTATTCCGGAAGAGGATCAGGAACATATCTTCGAGCGTTTTTACCGCGTAGACAAATCGCATTCGCGCGAGATCGGCGGAACAGGGCTCGGACTTGCGATCACGAGAAGCGCAGCGCTGATGCACCACGGCGCCATCAAGGTATACAGCAAAGAGGGCGAGGGTACGACGTTTACCGTTCGTATTCCGCTGAAATACGTTCCGTAGATATGGACAGGAGGCATTCGGTGAAAAATAGAAAAAATCTTTTCCGGCTGTTTGTCTTTGCCGCCGTACTCGTGTTTGTATCGGGCTGTGCAAAACAGCGCAGGGAAGAGGGCAGCTACAGGGTTTATTATGTAAATACAGAAGGCACGCGTCTGATGGAACAAAAGTACAAGCCTGGCGCGCAGACGTTTGAGGAGATGATGGAGGAGCTTTTGGGACAGCTTGCCGCAGCTCCGTCCGGTTACGCAAGCGCTCTGCCAAAGCAGGTGAAGATCAACGGCTTTGAGCGCGGGATCGACGCGCTTCGGATCGACTTTTCCAAGGAGTATTATGAGCTTACGAATACGCAGGAGGTGCTTCTTCGCGCAGCCGTCGTCAAGACGGTCAGTCAGATTCCGGGCGTGACAAAGATTATGATCACCGTGGATCAGCAGCAGCTCGTCGATAAGCTGGGAAATCCCGTTCCGGCAATGGATGCAAATACTTTCATCGACACAAAGGAGGGCGGGATCAATTCCTATCAGTATACGAAGCTGATGCTCTACTTTGCAAATGCGGACGGCGATCAGCTCATAGAAGAGGAGCGCAGGCTGCATTATTCGAGCAATATGGTGCTTGAGCGCGTGATCGTGGAGCAGCTTATTGAGGGGCCGAAGGAGCGCGGGACAAAGCCTCTGTTTACAAGTGATGTAAAAATTGAAAATATCTATACACAGAAAAATATCTGTACGATCACATTTAACGACGCAGTCAATAAGGCTCCGTCCGAAGATCCGCCGAAGGCGGAGACGGCGCTTTATGCAGTCGTCAATTCCATCTGTGAAACGAGCGACAAGATCGAGGGTGTGCGGTTCCAGATCGCCGGAAACGATGAAGCGATGTTTCGGGGAAAGATCGATCTGAATCAGGTTTTCGTGCCGGATCGGTCGTATATCGAGATGGACGAGATCGAGACAGAGCAGCCGAAGGAGTGATGTGTTGAAAAGGCCATTGGCATTTCTATGTATTGCGGCTGTGATCTGGATGATGGCATCTGCTGCGGCGGGGAAACGGCTAGAAGATTCCTCGCCGTTTCTTGCAAGGGAAGCGCTTTTATCGGCGCTTGAAGGAGAGAGCGGGATCGTCGTCAGAGGAAACATTGCAAAGAGTGAAGCCGTATCATCAGGCGTGCGCCTGTTCGCTGATCGATTATCAATTCAGAAAAAAGACAAATCAGTTATTTCTTTATTACCTCAGTACAAAATCAGTTTTATATTAAATGAAAAAGAGATCCTGCCGGAAGACGTTATCCTTGTGAGGGGAGAGTTTGCGCCGCATGAGGCGGCATTAAATCCAGGTGAATTTGATGCGCAGAAATATTATCTGTCATCTGATGTGATCGGGACTTTGCAGGAGCCGCACCTGATGCACCGTACGACGGGAGCGCTTTCGCTGCGCCGTCTGCTGGAGCAGATCAGAAGGAGCTTTGCCAATTCCTACAGAAATATTCTCGGAGATAAGGCTGCGGCAATGATGGCGGCGGTCAGTCTCGGAGAAAAGGGGCTTATGGAGCAGGAGTGGAAGCTTTTGTATCAGGAGGGCGGCATTGCGCATATTTTTGCCGTGTCAGGACTGCATATCAGTCTCGTGGGCATGGGGCTGTTTGGGCTGCTGCGACGGCTTCGGGCAGGGTATGTTTGTTCCGCGCTGAGCTGCGCGGCGGCAGTATTTTCTTATGGGATGATGACGGGCTTTAGTATCTCCGCCATGCGCGCCGTCCTTATGTTTCTTGTGTGGGCAGGAGCGCAGGTATGCGGCAGGAAGAATGATATGATCACGGGCATGTCTCTTGCGGCGGCAGTGATCGCATTTTTGGACGTCCGAAATACAGAGCAGTCATCGTTTTGGCTCTCCTTTGCGGCGGTCGGTTCGATCGCGGCGGTGACGCCTGCGATGCAGAAGATGTGCAATGTCAGAAGCACTTTTGGAAAAAGTTTTATATCAGGTGTGTCTGTATGGATAGGGACGCTGCCCTGTGTGCTGTATTTCTTTTATCAGACGGCGCCGTGGAGCATACTGATCAATCTCGCCGTGATTCCGCTGATGCCTGTGCTGATGGTATCGGGGCTTTGTGCCGGAGCCGTCGGAATGCTGAACGTCGGGGCTGGCATATTTCTGGCAGCTCCCGTCCATTACCTGCTTGCCGTTTTTGACTGGCTGTGCCGCATGCAGCAGCAACTTCCGCATGCGCTGTGGGTGGCGGGACGTCCCCCGGCTGTGCGTATTGCGCTGTACTATGCGGCGCTTGCAGCGACACTCTTTATCCTCCTGCGAAGGAGAGAGATGGATGCGGTCCTGCCGGATAAAACACAGAAAACTCCGGTATTTATCCGGCGGCAGAGGCTTCTCTTTTTCTTGCTGTGCGCATTTTGTACGGCGGTCATGGGAGTGCGGCTTCGGACAGATCTTCGGGTGACCTGTCTTTCTGTCGGTCAGGGCGACTGCGCGCTTGTGAGGATGCCCGGAGGGGCGAATTGTCTGATAGACGGCGGAAGCACCTCGCGGAAAAAGGTCTGGGAATATGTGATCAGCCGCAGTGTGAAATATTACGGGATACAGACGCTGGACTACGTGTTTCTCTCCCATGCGGACGAGGATCATGTGAGCGGGATAAGGGAATATCTTGAGTCGTACGAGTGCGGCGCAGGGCGGAAAAACATACACGGGATCACAATGAAATATCTGGTGCTTCCTCCGACGGCAGATCCGCAGGATTTTCTTGAGCTGAAAAAACTGGCGTATGAAAAAGGGGTGGAGGTACTTGTTATGGAAGCGGGCGGCGTCATAGCAGAAGGAAAAGCATCGTTTACGTGTCTTTCGCCGGACGAAGCGTACCTGACGGGAGAGCGCAATGA
>CATZPU010000093.1 GCA_958422845.1 uncultured Lachnospiraceae bacterium
TTGAAAGCACTCTTTTTTTTTTTTTTTTCATACCTGATCCTCCCTCATAGAAAATATTTAAAATAAACACTTTAATTTATTATTATCTGAATATTTTCTATATTTTTTAAAGTATTTATTTAATATTTATTTTACGTCTTTTTCTTCCTATTTTCAAGTATATATTGCAGAAAAACCTCCCAAACCAGACATTTTCTGCTCTGATTCGGGAGGTTTTTACTTTTCTTTATTATTATCTCTCTATTTCTTACTTTTTCGCGATACGCCTACTTTACCTTCGAAAGCTCCAATCGCACCATAGCTTTCTTGAGCGCCACCTCTGCTCTTGACGTATCGATCTTCGGATCGCGTGCGCGAAGCCTTCTCTCTGCTCTCTCCTGCGCCTCACGCGCACGGTTTGCATCGATCTCATCCGGCCATTCGGCAATCTCTGCCATTACCGTAATCTTATCGTCGTTGATCTCGATAAAACCGGAATGTACCGCCGCCTCTTTATTGCCTTCATCCAGATGGATCGTCATAACGCCGGGAGCTAAGATCATCGTCATAGGGATATGGTGCTTGTAGATGCCTACCTCACCTTCCGATGTATTGAGCTCCAGCATAAAAGCTTTTCCTTTCCAGAGAATACGGTCAGGAGTGATGACTTCGAGATCAAAATACTTGTCGTCTGCCATATCCGTCACCCCCTACTTTACGCGGGCAACTACTTCGTCAATGGTTCCGGCATTCAGGAAATAGCTCTCTGGAATATGATCATGCTTTCCTTCCAGAATCTCTGAGAATCCACGGATCGTCTCAGAAAGCGGAACGTATTTTCCGTCTGTTCCTGTAAACTGTGTCGCTACGAAGAACGGCTGTGAAAGGAATCTCTGTACCTTTCTCGCACGGCTTACAACAAGCTTGTCATCCTCGGAAAGCTCGTCCATACCAAGGATCGCGATGATGTCCTGAAGCTCCTTGTACTTCTGAAGGATCTCCTGCACGCCGCGGGCTACACGGTAATGCTCCTCGCCTACTACTCTCGGATCAAGGATACGTGAGCTCGACTCAAGCGGGTCTACTGCCGGATAGATTCCAAGCTCTACGATAGAACGGGAAAGTACCGTCGTAGCATCCAGATGTGCGAACGTCGTAGCCGGAGCCGGATCTGTCAGGTCATCGGCAGGCACGTAGACAGCCTGAACCGATGTAATAGAACCGTTCTTTGTCGATGTGATACGCTCCTGCAGAGCGCCCATCTCTGTCTGCAGCGTCGGCTGATAACCTACGGCTGAAGGCATACGTCCAAGCAGAGCCGATACCTCGGAACCTGCCTGTGTAAAACGGAAAATATTATCAATGAACAGAAGCACATCCTTTCCGCCCTCATCACGGAAATTCTCAGCCATTGTAAGTCCCGTAAGACCGACACGCATTCTGGCTCCTGGCGGCTCGTTCATCTGTCCGAACACCATCGTTGTTTTATTGATAACGCCTGATTCTGTCATCTCGTGATACAGGTCATTTCCCTCACGCGTACGCTCACCTACACCGGTGAATACAGAATATCCGCCATGCTCTGTCGCGATATTACGGATAAGCTCCTGAATAAGAACTGTTTTTCCTACTCCTGCGCCGCCGAACAGACCGATCTTTCCACCCTTCTGATATGGGCAGAGAAGGTCTACGACTTTGATACCTGTCTCAAGGACTTCTGTAGAAGTCGACTGTTCCTCAAATGCCGGAGCATCACGGTGGATCGGCATATACTTTACATCCTTCGGGGCCGGCTTGTTGTCGATCGGGTCTCCTGTTACGTTGAAAATACGTCCCAGAGTCGCCTCTCCGACCGGAACAGAGATCGGAGCGCCTGTTGCCTCCGCCTCCATTCCGCGCACAAGACCGTCCGTAGGTCCCATTGCAATACATCTTACTGTCTCATCACCGAGATGCTGCGCTACCTCAACTACAAGCAGCTCTCCGTTTGTACGTTTGATGTTGATTGCTTCATATATAGCCGGAAGTTTGCCTTCCGTGAATTTAATATCTAATACTGCACCGACAATCTGAGTGATCTTACCTTTATTCTGCATTTTTAGAATCACTCTCCTTATCATTATCTTTCATTACTTTGGCGCGCGCTGCGCCTTTTTATTCTGACGCTTGCCACGCTTATCTCGGCACTCGCCGCCGCACGGCTCGTGCCATCACGAGATGGCGTTCGCCCCTGCTATGATCTCTGTGAGCTCCTGCGTGATGGAACCCTGACGCGCACGGTTATACTGTAACGTCAGTTTGTCGATCATCTCATCCGCATTGCTTGTCGCAGAATCCATTGCCTGCATTCTGGCTCCGTTTTCACTGGCTACAGATTCTACCAGTGCGCCGTACAGAATACTTGTTATATATTTCGGAATGATCAGATCCAAAGCTTCTTCTTCCTCTGGCTCATAATTCATCAGGGAATTGGATTTTGCAGCTTCTATATCCGCCGGATCTACCTCCACCGGAAGCAGCTTTAAGAGCTTCGGTTCATGTACTACTGTATTTTTAAAATACGTGTATGCTACATAGATCTCTCCGATCTCTCCTTTTGCATAGAGGTTTAATACCTCTGCGCAGATCTCTCTCGCGTCAGAGAGCATCGGATGCTCGATCACCTCAGGATACTCTTTCGCAATATGGTATTCTCTGCGTGCAAAATACTCTTTTCCCTTATTTCCAACCGTGAATAAGACAACATCCTCCCGCTTCAGATCGGAACCGGTAATCGTTTTGATGACATTGGAGTTATATCCTCCTGCCAGTCCGCGGTTTGACGTAATGAGGACGACTGCTTTTTTCGTGGAAGCCTGCGGCTTCAAATACGGATGGTCGATCGTTCCCGATTTGGCCAGCATGGAAGTCACTACTTCATACATCTTGTCGAAGTATGGCTTGGATCTCTCGGCACGCGCCTTTGTCTTTTGCAGCTTTACAGTAGACACAAGCTTCATTGCCTTTGTGATCTGCTGTGTGCTCGCAATACTGTTGCGCCGCCTTTTTATATCTCTCATTGAGGCCATACTGTCACATCCTTTCGTTTCATTCTAAACAGCTTTTTTCCTTATGCTGTCCGGAATTGCTTTTCCCTATTTGAAGCTCGCTTTAAATTCGTCGAGCGCTTTCTGAAGCGCTGCTTCAGTCTCATCTGAGATCTGCTTTTCCTTTGCAATATTGTTCGGAATCTCAGGATACTTCGTATCAAGGAACTCAAAAAATTCCTTCTCAAATCGAAGAATATCCTGTACCGGAACATCGAGCAGATACTTTTTCGTTGCAGCATAGATAATGATGACCTGATACTGCACTGCCATCGGCTTATACTGCGGCTGCTTCAGGATCTCACGAATTCGTTCACCCTGAGCCAGCTTCTCTTTCGTATCATCGTCAAGCTCTGAACCAAACTGTGAAAATGCTGCCAGCTCGCGGTACTGTGCCAGCTCGACACGGATCGGAGCCGCGATCTTCTTCATCGCCTTGATCTGAGCCGAACCGCCTACACGCGATACGGAAAGACCTGCGTTTACTGCCGGACGGAAACCTGCATTGAACATCTCTGTCTCAAGATATATCTGTCCGTCTGTGATCGAAATAACGTTCGTCGGGATATACGCGGAAACGTCTCCTGCCTGTGTCTCGATGATCGGAAGCGCCGTAAGGGAACCTCCTCCAAGCTCATCTGAAAGTCTTGCCGCACGCTCCAGAAGTCTGGAATGCAGATAGAATACGTCTCCCGGATAAGCCTCACGTCCTGGCGGACGCTTCAAAAGCAGGGAAAGTGTACGGTAAGCCGCTGCATGCTTTGAGAGATCATCGTAGATGATCAGCACATCTTCTCCCTTTTCCATCCATTCTTCACCGATCGCACAGCCTGAATACGGTGCGATATACTGCAGCGGAGCAAGCTCGCTCGCTGTAGCTGCCACAACAGTCGTATAATCCATTGCTCCGTACTCTTCCAGCGTATTTACGATAGAAGCTACCGTAGACGCCTTCTGACCGATGGCAACGTAAATACATTTCACGCCCTGTCCCTGCTGATTGATGATCGTATCGATCGCAATTGCCGTCTTTCCTGTCTGACGGTCTCCGATGATCAGCTCACGCTGTCCTCTTCCGATCGGCACCATGGAGTCGATTGCCTTGATACCTGTCTGAAGCGGTGTATCTACCGACTTTCTCGCAATAACGCCGGAAGCGACTCTCTCGATCTGGCGGTATTTATCCGCATGGATCGGTCCTTTTCCATCGATCGGCTGTCCAAGCGCATTTACTACTCGTCCGAGCATTCCGTCGCCTACCGGCACCTCTACTACTCGTCCGGTCGTCTTTACGATATCGCCCTCTCCGATGTCTGCGCTGCTTCCGAGAAGTACCGCTCCGACATTGTCCTCCTCAAGATTGAGCACCATGCCGTATACTTCTCCCGGAAATTCCAGAAGCTCTCCCTGCATCGCCTTTTCAAGGCCGTAAATACGTGCAATACCGTCTGCTACCTGAATAACAGTACCTGTGTCAGACACCGCGATCTCGGAGGAGTATCTCTGAATCTGTTCTTTGATTACGGAACTAATTTCCTCTGGTCTTAAATTCATGAGGCCTGCACACCTTCTTTCTCGCTTTCTAGTGAAATCTTCATAAGGCCGCCTGTCAGACGGTCAAGCCTGCTGCGCAGCGTACTGTCAACGACGCGGTCACCGATGCGGATCATCAGTCCGCCGATCTTGCTTTCATCTACCTTATAATCGATTTCCATTGTTTCATAACGGGTCGTCTCCAGAAGTCTCTGTTCGATCTTTTTCTTCTGAGCCCCGCTTAACGGAACTGCGGAGATCACTTCCGCAACTCCTATTTTCTTGTATTCCTTCACCCTTGCAATAAAATATGCAAAAATATCCGGTAAATTTTTATATCTTCCCTTTGTTACCACAATTCTCAAAAAACCTGTGAGGGCGTCGGATATCCTTCCCTTGAATACGTCATCGATCACCTGAAGCTTCTTCTGCTTGGGAATCTCCGGATGATTCAGGATTTTTTCAAGGTCACTGTTTTCTTTCAGCACAGTCTGGACCATCAAGATCTCTTCTGTCAGACTGTCCGTGAGATTTTCTTCCACAGCAAGCTCAAACAGCGCGTCCCCATAGGTGCCTGCTACTAGCTTTGCCATGTTTTCTCACCTATCTCCTTTAATGTATCATCGACTAACGAATCCTGGATACTTAAATCGATATTCTCTCTGATCACCTTCTCTGCGATCAAAGATGACACCGCAATGATCTCTTTCTTAATATCGTCCTCTGCTTTTTTCACAGCAAGCTCAGTCTGATGATTTGCTCTTTCGATGATGCGTGCAGCCTCTGCCTTCGCATCTTCTATGATCTTAGCCTCATTTTCAAGAGCTTTTTTGCGGGCTGCGCTCATGATCTCATCAGCTTCTTTGTTGATGTTGCGCAGCTTCTCCTCATATTCTGCCCGAAGCGCCTGCGCCTCTTCCTTTGCCCTGCTCGCAGAATCG
>CATZPU010000094.1 GCA_958422845.1 uncultured Lachnospiraceae bacterium
TCTTTGCCGGACAACTGCTTTTTCCGTCGCCCGATGTGATCTCTCCTGTGTCCACGACAAGCACGCCGTCTGTCTCAAGATAGATGCCGATCGGACTGCCGCCCGCATACAGACGGCTTCTGGGCACAACGGACACACTGACCATTTTCAGCGGAATCGCACCGAACAGACTGTAAGCTACCATGTATGTTGTCTTTTCCCCCGCGCTCCGCGACAGCGCAGACTGCTTTGCCTCCCCCTCTTTGGAATCGGCAGTCTTTCCTGCCGCAGACCGGTCTGTGCCCTCTCCACCGCCTTCTCCTGCATACTCCGTCCTGATGACTGCATCCAGACTATTATGAAAGACCTGCGGCAATGCCTCCACCTCGCTTATCTGTATGGAATCCGGTATCTTGTTGCGGATCGCCGCGACCGTACACCACCCAAGCGCCAGAACGCTCAGAAACAGCAGGACGCACACGATCCTTCTGTACTTACTCCTGACATTCATCCTTTGCACCTCGTTTCATAAGTATTAGAAGCGCAAAGAAAGCAGAGCACCTGATAATCGCGCCTCTGCTTTCAGTATGTGGAATATCTGCAATTCCACGCTAGTATTTTTTTGTGTTTTTTGCCAGTTCTTTCATTTCGCGCGCGCTCTCAAGCACCGTATCGGTGATCTTCGCGCCGCCAAGGATACGCGCAAGCTCGGCAATACTCTCTTCCTCTCCAAGCAGTCCGATATTCGTAACTGTCTTGCTGTATGCAGGTTTCTTTTCAATGATGTAATGGTGATCTGCCATCGCTGCGATCTGCGCCAGATGTGTGATGCACAAAAGCTGATGATTTCTCGCGATCAGAGCCATCTTCTCAGAAACCTTCTGCGCCGTTCTTCCGCTGATTCCCGTATCGATCTCATCAAAGATCAGCGTACCGACCTCGTCTTTGTCCGCCATGACTGCCTTGATCGCAAGCATGATCCTTGAGAGTTCTCCGCCGGAAGCCACGCTGCCGAGCGGTTTTAACGGAAGCCCCGGGTTTGTAGAAATTAAAAAACAAATTTCGTCTTTTCCGCTCTCCCCCGGCTCTTCCATCTCTTTAAACTCGATCTCAAAACGCACATCAAGGAAATTCAGGTCAATAAGAGCTTCTGTGATCCGTTTTGCAAGCTGCTTTGCATACGTTTTCCGTATCTTCGATATGCGGTCCGCCGTCTTTTGAAGCTCAGATTTTTCTCTTTCATAGGATGCCTGAAGTTTCGCAAGATATTCTTCATAATTTGTAAGGATCTCAAGCCGCGCTTCTTTTTCGCGCGCCTCTTCTAATATACTTTCGATTGAATTTCCATATTTTGTCTTTAAGCGGTTGATCAGATCGAGTCTGTCCTGTGTCGTGCGAAGCTCCTGCTCGTCAAAGGTAAATTCATCCATGTAGTCGGACAGGCTGCGGTTGAGATCGCCGAGAAGCGATTCAACATCGCCAAGCATTCCTGAGAGTTCTCCAAGCGTATCGTCATACGCGCTGACACTGTTCAATACGCGCGCGGCACGCCCGATCTCATCGCTCGCACCCGAATAACCGCTCGCACCCGTCAGCGACGCAGTCTCTGACAGCGCTTCCAATATCTTCTGACCGTTCGTCATGCGCCGGTACTGTGTCTCCAGTTCCTCGTCCTCTCCCGGACAAAGCGACGCCGCCTCGATCTCATTCAATTCAAACCGGAGAAAATCGATCTCTTTTGCGCGTTCCGCAGATGCGCTTATCGCCTCCTCGTACTCCTTTTTTGTTTTCTGATAACGGCGATACCTCTCCCGACACTGCTTCAGCAGATCAGAAAGCGCATCTCCGGCAAAATCATCAAGGATAGTCAGATGGTTTTTTGCATACAGAAGCGACTGATGCTCGTGCTGTCCGTGAATGTCAATAAGCTGCGCTGCAAGCTCCCGCACGAATGAGACAGGAACCGTCTCACCGTTTATTTTGCTGATGCTGCGGCCGCCCTTATACTTTCTCGTGATAATGACTTCGCCTTCCTCACACGGAATATCCTGTTCCTCCAAAAGCTGCAACACATACGTATTTTTTGTTGAAAAAACAAGCTCCACAAGCGCATAGTCTGCATCCTCCGGAACGTAATCGCGAAAATTTCCCGTTCCGAGCGCAATGTTCACAGAACCGATCACAATGGATTTTCCGGCGCCTGTCTCGCCTGTCATAATATTGAGTCCGCTGCCGAATTCGACCTCTGCCTCGCGGATCAGCGCCATATTCTTTACGTGTAAACTGACTAACATCGTTTTTCCTACTCTCTTCCCACGATCCTGCTGATCTTATGCATGATCTGAACCGTATCATCCGCGCTCCTGATCGCGCACATGATCGTATCGTCGCCCGCAATACACCCTGCTACCTCCGGCCAGTGCATTGCGTCGATCGAAGCAGCCACCGCCATTGCCATTCCCGATACGGTCTTTACTACAAGGATATTCTGTGCCATATCCATCGAAATAAACCCTGCTTTTAATACATTGAGATACTTCTCATTCATCCCTTCGCCATGCTGATGCATCAGCGCGTACTTCTGCTTTCCATCATTCGTAGAGATCTTTGTGAGCTTCAGTTCCCTGATATCGCGCGAGATCGTCGCCTGCGTAACGCGAAAACCCTCCTGCTCCAGATATTCGCCAAGCTCTTCCTGCGTCTCAATGTCGTATTTCCCTATAAGGTCTACAATTTTTGCATGTCTTCCAACCTTCATAAAACAATACCCTTTCTAGCTGTTCATTTTCTCCCTCAGGATCTCCAGAAAACTTGTATTTTTCGTCTTTACGATCTGCACCTGACGCTCCGATCTCGTGACCACGATGCGGTTCCCGAAATTCAATTTGACGGAGGTATCTCCGTCAAATGTCGCCACTGCTCCGTCCCCGTCGCTGCTGTGGCGCGAGCCGATCTCTATCGTGATCTCTACATTCTCAGGCAAAACGATCGGTCTTGATACAAGCGTATGCGGCGCAACGGCGGTCAGAAGCATCAGCGATGCCTGCGGCGCAACGATCGGACCGCCGACCGATAAATTATAGCCTGTAGATCCTGTCGGCGTCGAAACGATGATGCCGTCCGCACAGTAGGAGGTCAGAAATACGCCGTCGACATAAATATTGAAATCGATCACGCGCAGCTTCCCGTTTCTGGAGATCACGATATCATTGAGCGCAACGTCACTTAATATTTTTTTATTCTGATGGTACGCTGTGCCGTGCAGCATCATCCGGTTCTCTACGGAATAATCGCCCGCGATAAGCTGATCGAGCGCCTGACGGATATTTGTGTGCTCGACCTCTGCCAGATATCCGAGCGTTCCCATATTGATGCCAAGAAGCGGTATCTTGCACTCTACGAGGTCTCTCGCAGCCTGAAGAAGCGTCCCGTCTCCGCCGAGCACGATCACACACTGCGTATCCTTCGGGATCTTTTGCGCATCTGTATAGCGAAACTGCGCGGAAGGCGCGCTGGTCTCACGCTTCTGGATGCAGCATTTTTTCCCCTTCGATTCGAGATATTCTTTTATACATCCGGCTGTCTTAAACTCCGGATCTTTCTGATAATTTGTTATGACATAAAATGTATCCATCCGTCAACCTCAGTCAAGCGTCTCGTGCGCAAGCGATACTACTTCCTTTATGAGCGATCGTTCAAAAGAAACTGCCTCCTCCGCCGGACATTTCTGTAAATGGAGAAGATACTCAATATTCCCCTCCGGCCCCTTGATCGGTGAGAATTCCAGCTCTTTACTGGAAAAACCGATCGACTGCGCAAACGAAACGACCATTTCGATCACTTCCTCATGTACCTTTGCATCGCGCACAACGCCTTTTTTGCCGACCTTCTCTCTTCCGGCCTCAAACTGCGGCTTGATCAGACATACAATATCTCCCGCATCCTCCATCAGCTCCCGCACAGGTCCGAGTACCTTCGTCAGAGATATGAACGATACGTCGATCGAGATAAAGGACGGAGGCTGCGCAATATCCTCCGGCGTCACATACCGGATGTTCGTCTTTTCCATGCAGACAACTCTCTCGTCATTTCTCAGTTTCCACGCGAGCTGCCCGTGTCCGACATCCACAGAGTATACCTTTACCGCGCCGTTTTGCAGCATACAGTCTGTGAATCCTCCTGTAGACGCCCCGACGTCCATGCACACCTTTCCTTTTGGCGAAATATCAAAATGGCTCATCGCTTTCTCAAGCTTCAGACCGCCGCGGCTGACGTATTTCAGTTGATTTCCTTTCACGATGATCTCTGCTTTCTCATCGATCATCGTTCCGGCTTTATCCTCACGCTGTCCGTCCACAAACACACTTCCTGCCATGATAACGGCCTTTGCTTTCTCCCGCGAAGCTGCCAGCCCGTTTTTTACCAACAGAACATCCAAACGTTCCTTCATCTCTACTCCATCCTCACTGCAAATACTGTGAAATAATCTTTTTGAAAACTGACTCTGCGTCGACGCACGCTTCCTGCTTGAGCAGCTCTACATTGCCATGTTCAATATAATCATCCGGCAGCGCTATCTGCAGCACATCGACGTCTGCCGCAGTCTCATTATAATACTCTAAAACTTTCTCACCGAAGCCGCCGTTTTTTACGTTCTCTTCCATCGTCACGATAAGGCGGTGATCCTTTGCGAGATATGAAAGCATCTCCTCATCCACCGGTTTTACGAACCGCGCGTTTACGACCGTACAGTGATAACCGACCGCCTTAAGCATCTCGCGCACGGCAAGCGCCGTCACGACCATACTTCCGACTGCCACAAGAGCAAGCCCCTCCTCGTCGTAGAGAAGCTCGCTCTTTCCGTATACGACAGGCGCGCGGTATTCCTGCAGCCTGTCATACGCCTCGCCGCGCGGATAACGAAGTGCGATCGGCCCGTCATAATAGATCGCGTATTTGAGCATATCGGCAAGCTCCCATTTGTTTTTCGGAGCCATCACGCACATATTCGGTATAGATGATAAATAGGACAGATCAAAAATACCCTGATGCGTCTCTCCGTCGCTTCCGACGAGTCCCGCGCGGTCCACCGCAAAAACAACAGGCAGGTTCTGGATGCAGACGTCATGGATCACCTGATCGAATGCTCTTTGCAGAAATGACGAATACACAGCCACGACCGGCTTAAGCCCTCCTGCCGCGAGTCCCGCTGCAAACGTAACGGCATGCGCTTCTGCGATTCCCACGTCAAAAAACCGTTCTCTGTACATATTTCGGAATCGTTTCAGCCCCGTCCCGTCCGGCATCGCCGCCGTCACTGCGACAAGCTTCGGCTCTCTCGCAGCCATCTTGCACATCACTGTAGCAAAAACGTCCGTATACGCCGCTTTCTTTTTGCGCGCTTTTGGAAGCCCTGTCTCCGGATCGAACGGCTCTGCCCCGTGAAATCTTGACGGCATGCGCTCCGCAGGCTCAAAGCCCTTTCCTTTTTTCGTCAGCACGTGG
>CATZPU010000095.1 GCA_958422845.1 uncultured Lachnospiraceae bacterium
AAGCTTACAAAGGGCGCCGTGCATGTGACGGATTATTCCAATGCGTCCAGAACGATGCTTTTTAATATCAATACCTTGCAGTGGGATCAGGAGATACTTGAGAAGCTTGATATTCCGCAGGAGATGCTTCCAAAGCCTGTTCCCTCAAGCGACGTATACGGAATGACAGATCCCGGCTTTTTAGGCGGCGCGATCCCGATTGGCGGCGCGGCGGGCGATCAGCAGGCTGCTCTTTTCGGACAGGCGTGCTTTGCAGGCGGCGAGGTGAAAAATACGTACGGGACAGGCGGATTCCTGCTGATGAATACCGGAAATAAGCCTGTATTTTCCAAAAACGGACTTGTGACGACGATCGCATGGGGACTGAACGGTGAAGTGACGTATGCGCTTGAAGGCTCGATCTTTGTGGCAGGAGCTGCGATCCAGTGGCTTCGCGACGAGATGCATCTCATAGATTCGGCTCCGGATACGGAATGGCTCGCAGGGCGCGTAAAAGATACGAACGGCTGTTACGTAGTGCCTGCGTTTACGGGGCTTGGAGCGCCGTACTGGGATCAGTATGCGAGAGGCTGTATCGTCGGTATTACGCGCGGCGTAAATAAGTATCATATCGTGCGCGCGACGCTGGAATCTCTGGCGTATCAGACGAATGATGTGATCAAGGCCATGGAAGCGGATTCCGGCATTACGCTCGCCGGACTTAAGGTGGACGGCGGCGCGAGCGCGAACAATTTCCTGATGCAGTATCAGGCGGACGTGATACAGGAGAAGGTACTGCGCCCGGCCTGCATTGAGACGACTGCGATGGGAGCCGCTTATCTTGCAGGACTGGCAGTCGGGTACTGGAAGGATACGCAGGAGATAAAGGCGAACTGGAAGGCTGACCGTGCTTTCCTTCCACAGATGGAATCTTCCGAGCGCGACCGCAGAGTCAGAGGCTGGGAGAAGGCCGTGCGCTATTCGTTCGACTGGGCGAAGGAGGAATAGCAAATTATTCGTTTGACGAGCAGATAAAACAGTGATAAAATTTATGCTGACAGAAATAAACTGATTACGGAAGAAAAGGCTGTGCCGCCATCAGGAGGCGGCGGAATGGAGATATTATGGAAAAGATAAAGATGACTACGCCTCTTGTCGAGATGGACGGCGATGAAATGACACGCGTTCTCTGGAAGATGATCAAGGAAGAGCTGATCTGTCCGTTCGTAGACCTTAAGACGGAGTATTACGATCTTGGACTTGAGAACCGCAATGCGACGAACGATCAGGTGACGGTCGAGAGTGCGAATGCGAATAAAAAATACGGCGTGGCAGTCAAATGCGCTACGATCACGCCGAATGCGGCAAGAATGGAAGAGTACGATCTCAAAGAAATGTGGAAGAGCCCGAACGGTACGATCCGCGCGATCCTCGACGGTACGGTGTTCCGCACGCCTATCATTGTAAAAGGAATCGAGCCGTGTGTGCGCAGTTGGAAAAAACCGATCACGATCGCAAGACACGCATACGGAGATGTGTACAAAAATGCCGAGATCGTCGTACCGGGAGCAGGTAAGGCTGAGCTCGTCTTTACAGGCGAGGACGGCACGGTGATAAGAGAGCCGATCTTTACGTTTAAAGGAGCGGGCGTGCTTCAGGGTATGCACAATCTGGACCGTTCTATCGAGAGCTTTGCAAGAAGCTGCTTCAACTTTGCGCTTGACAGCAGACAGGATCTGTGGTTTGCGACGAAGGATACGATCTCCAAGAAATACGACCATACATTTAAGGATATTTTCCAGAAGATCTTTGACGAGGAATACAAAGAAAAGTTTGCACAGGCGGGGATCACGTATTTCTACACGCTCATCGATGACGCCGTTGCCCGCGTGATGAAGTCCGAGGGCGGATTTATCTGGGCATGCAAAAACTACGACGGCGATGTGATGAGCGATATGGTATCGTCTGCGTTCGGTTCGCTCGCTATGATGACGTCGGTGCTTGTTTCACCGGACGGCAATTTCGAGTATGAGGCTGCGCACAGAACGGTACAGCGCCATTATTATAAGCATTTAAAGGGCGAGGAGACGTCGACCAACTCTGTCGCTACGATCTTCGCATGGACGGGGGCTCTCAGAAAGAGAGGAGAGCTTGACGGCATCAGCGGGCTTTGTGATTTTGCAGACAGGCTTGAGCGTGCGGTGATCGCGACGATCGAGAGCGGAAAAATGACGAAAGATCTTGCGCTTATCACGAATCTTTCAGATGTGACCGTTTTAAACAGTCAGGACTTTATCAAAGCTGTCCGCAGCACGTATGAGGGTATGTGCTGACCGCAATAAAAATAATGTAAAAAATTAACAAAAAATTAGAAAAAGATTTCAGCGCAGATACTTGCGAAAAGTGGTATACTAAGGTATACTTATATCAATGCCTGGGGTGTGCGACAATCCTGTTATTTTGAACCTACATTTACTTTTATGGGATTCCTATATCGCACAGCAATATGTCAGGCCGCCGATAGCAGCGGAAGGCAGACGGTTGTGTTGCGGTTACCCACCTAGCTTTGCTAGGAGTCAAAGTACAGGAAACGGCACTCTGGGTTTTTGTTTTGTATACGAAGATGTATAGATGTTGTATTGTGTAATGAAAGGAAAGACAAAATGGTGAGATTTAAGAAACTATTCGCTTTGCTGATGGTAACTGCATCACTTTCACTCACACCGGCAGCAGCCGGTCTTGCAGCGCCGGCAGAAAACGGCGGTACAACAGTCGAGAGTGAGACGGAGCGTCAGACGGAGAGTGAGTCTGAGAGCGAGACGCAGAGTGAGTCCGAAAGCGAGACTCCTCAGACAGATGATCCGGGAAATGTAGGCGCGGGAAATGGCAGCGGCATTACCGGAGGGACAACGGCTCCTCAGGGGATCGTTCCGGGAAATGTAAAGAAGCTGAAAGTGAAATCAGGTTCCTCCTATATTCAGCTTACATGGAAAAAGGCGAAAGACGCAGTAAAGTATGAGATACATACCGTAGATCCGAAGACGAATACGACGACGAAGATCGCGACGACAAAGAAAACGACATACAAGGTAAAGAACCTGATCCCGAATCAGGATCACATGTTCCAGATATTTGCCGTAAATAATAAGGGCGGTGCCGTGAACTTAAGCGCGCAGGGTTCTCCGATCGCTAAGGGCAGGATCAATGTGACGAAGCCGGCAGTTCCGACGAATTTTCATATTTCCGTTGCAGGAGACAGATCGTTCACACTTAAATGGAACAAGGCAAAGAATGCGACCGGTTATTATCTGTATATGTACAACGACAAGACCGGAGAGTACGAGCAGATCAAGAAAACGCGCAGTACGACGCTGAAGATCAGCGGACTTAAAGACGGAAAGCTGTGCCGCTTCAAGGTTCAGAGCTACCGTACCGCAGGAAAGTACAACGTCACCAGTAAAAAATCAAAAGCGATCTCTGAGAAAGCACAGAAATTCTCAAAGCTTGCAAAGCAGGTGCATGGACGCTACTATAATACGACCGTAAAATCCACTACGAGAGCAACGCTCGTAAAGAACGGAAAAAAGATCAAAGTAAAGGCAGGAACGAAGGTCGTTGCGACGACGCTCAGCGGAAGCAGTGTGACGGCGATGATGCCGGATGGCAGAAAGATCAAGATCTCCCCGAAGGTACTGCGCTTTACGAGTCTGAATACGATAAAGACATCGTATTCCAAAGAGGTAAAAGAGGCGTTTGTGAACCAGAAGCGTTACAGCAGCCCGACGAATTATCTGATCTGGATCAGCCAGTATACGCTTGAGACGACGATATTTAAGGGTTCTGTGGGCAAATGGAAGGCTGTGCGCAGTATGCCGTGCGTCATTGGCGCAATGGGCAGAACGACGCCGGGTACGTTCCGTCTGATCCGTGTAGAATATAATTACGGCGGACCGGTGATCTACTTCTCATGGAACAGCATTAAGAACTGGGGCAATTCCTTCCACCGTTATGTGGACGGCAACAGACGGGGCGCATATTCACACGGTTGTGTGCGTCTGAGTGATTCCGATCTGTATTATATCAAGAATAACTGCCCGATGGGAACGACGGTTATTTCGTATTGATCTCCGATTGGATACGAACGTTTGGTACAGAACGAAAATTTTTCGGTTTCAGTCGTAAGAACATAATAAAAGAATAGAGATCCGGTGTGCTCATACCTGATATTGTATGTGAGAGCAATGTGACGAAGAAATTACAAAATCGTTACAAATCAACAATATCAGTCGGGCGCACCGGACTTTTTATGGAAACATTTAGAATTGAAATTTTCTGTGCAATCAGTTATAATGAATATATCATAAAAGAAAGTGGGTGGTTGCCGATGGATCTTCAGGTGTCGGATGATGTTTCAAAGGAGTTTCTGGCAGAAGTGATGCCTATTTTAGAGAATGAAGAATTTCTTTCCCTTGGGGCTTTCTGTCATCACCAGTGGACGAACAGGCTGATGCACAGCATCAATGTTTCTTACGTATCATGGCACATTGCACGAAAGCTTGGATGTGACGCGGGCTCTGCCGCGAGAGCGGGACTGCTTCACGATTTTTGTCCTTACGATTTTAAGAAAAGAACTCCAACCGGCGAGCATCAGGCGTTTTATCATCCGAAAGCTGCCGCGAAGAACAGCGAACGCGTATTTCAGATCAGTGAGCGGGAGCAAAAAGCGATATTAAGTCACATGTTTCCACTCGGACCTATGCCGAGAAACAGTGAAGCATGGATCATTACGCTGGCTGATAAGATCTGCGCCTCTATGGAGCTTTGCCACGTAGCGATAGCTCTTGCCAGAGGAAACAAGATGGTGCTCTCTACAACTTCCGCATAAACAAGAAAATAAAATGGATAAACTCTTCTCCGGTATGGAGCGTGAGTTTATCCATTTTTTGTCGTATCATTTTTTAATTTGATGAAACTATAACTGACTGCTTTTGGTATGTATCCGCAAGGACTCAGTGCGGTCTGTTCTTATTGTAGATGTACATAAGCCCCTTGAGCAGCAGACGGTCGTCTATGATGATCTCATGCTTGCAGTACGGGATGATCGTTTTGGAAAGACCGCCCGTAGAGACGATGGTGCAGGGTTCTCCGAGCTCTTCCTCGATACGTTCGATCGCCCCGTCGATGCTCGCGGCAGTGCAATAGATGATGCCGCTTCGCATACAGTCGACCGTATTGGAGCCGATGACTCTTTTTGGCGGATCGAGACTGATCTTCGGCAGCTGCGAGGTGCGCATTGTCAGGGAGTCGAGCGAAACGCGAAGTCCGGGATAGATCATGCCGCCGAGAAAGTTTTTGTCGCGGTCGATCGCGGAGATCGTTGTAGCCGTACCCATATCGACAATGATAAGAGGACACGGATAATCGTGGATCGCTGCCACTGCATCGGCAACTCTGTCGCTTCCAAGCTGTGCCGGATTGTCGAGCAGGATCTTAAGCCCTG
>CATZPU010000096.1 GCA_958422845.1 uncultured Lachnospiraceae bacterium
TCCAGTTTCCTGTCACATTGCCGATCTGATAACCTGACGGAATGTAACGGTAATCGCCAGGATTCGGATTCGCATTGTCCATTCCTGCTCCCGAAGCCGTAAACTTGATCGCATCTCCCGTATAATAATCGCCGCCGGAAACAATGTCGAGAATCTTATTGTTATCCGTGGACGGACCGTTTTTATACGTTGCTTTTACAGACACGTCGCTGCCCGGCATCGTAAGCGTTGTCTTCCATCTGGATGCGTCCGCAAATGTAACATTTCCGCTGACTGCCACCCACTTGTCAAACACCTTGCCGTTTGACGGATAATCGGAGCTTACCGTAGCCTTATCATCCATCTTGTAGAATTCATAATCACTGTATCCGTTCTCTACATCGAGACGATATTCTGTCACTGCGTAATGTGCCTTCACTGTTACATCTGCCGTCGGCATCACAAACGTCGTTGTCTCACTGTACGCATCTTTCAGGCTGACATTTCCTGAGATGACCTCCCAGTAATCAAACTCTTTTCCTTCCGGAGCGTCATTCGCCGTGATCGTAACTGTTGTGCTGCTTACTGCTGTCTCGTAGTTTGCAGTACCTTTTTTTACCGTGATATTGTACTGAATGCCCTCGTACTGAGCCTGAAAATTCAATGCCTGCGATACATTCACTGTGATCGTAGCGTTTGCCGGATTGATGCCAAGTGCCGCCGGATCTACAACATTTCCTGCTGCATCTGTGATCCTCCAACCCGTAAATGCCTGACCGGACGGATTCGGGTTTGCCGTGATCGTCACCTGCGTTCCCTGATCGACCGTCATCTCAGATGCTGCGCCATTGATCGTTCCGTTCGCTACTGATACACGGTACGTCTGAATGACTGCTTCATAATTCGCCGTAACTTTGACGCTGCCTGCCGGCATCTGGAATGTTGTTCCTGCCTGAGCTGCATCCGCAAATGCGATTGCTTCTCCTGTCACCGTGTTGACACCGGACCACCCTGTAAACTTCATACCGGCTGCTGCTGCATTTGCCGTGATATTCACGATATCGCCCTGCGCATACGTGCCGGATGCAGAGCCATCTCCAAGCGTGCCGTTCTCCACTGCAACGCTGTATACATCTGTA
Source organism: uncultured Lachnospiraceae bacterium (assembly GCA_958422845.1). Lineage (GTDB taxonomy): Bacteria > Bacillota > Clostridia > Lachnospirales > Lachnospiraceae > Choladousia. The sequence continues at coordinate 1,119 of CATZPU010000096.1, forward strand.
TAATTTGCCTTAACGCTTACTGCGCCTGCCGGCATCTGGAACGTCGTCTCAGGATTTGACTTATCTGCAAAAGCGATCTCTGCGCCGTTCGCATCTGTACCTGTCCAGCCGACAAATTTTTTTCCTTCTGCCGCAGGAGCCTTCACAGTAACAGTATCGCCTTCTTTAAACGTGCCGGATACCGCGCCGTCCGAGAGCACACCGCCCTCCAGCGTGACAGTATACACGTTTGACTGTTCGGAAGCCTTATAGTGTGCCGTCAATGCCACTGCACTCTCGGGCATAATAAAGCTGATAGAAGGAGCTTTCAGATCGGCGATCTCTACATTGAGAGAATCTACGGACCACGCATCGAATACGAGTCCGTCTGCCGTACGGTCATTCGCCGATACGCTCACCTGCGTACCTGCTGCATAGCTGCCTGCACCTGTGCCGTCTGTCACAGTCACTTCATATGTCGCTGTAATATCTCCTGAACCGCCGGAAGGATCGCCTGTCTCTGACTGCGGCTGCGTCTCGGATTCTGTCTGAGGCTGCGTTTCTGTCTGAGGCTCTGACTGTGCCTGTGTCTGTGCTTCCGTCTGAGGTTCTGTTTGTATCTGTTCATAATTTGCCGTAAGCGTCACACCGTGCTCCGGCATTGTAAAGCCTGTCACTGCCGCTGTCTGATCGCTAAGTCCGACTTCTGCCGGCTCTGCACTCCAGCCTGTAAACGCAAATCCCTCTGCTGTGCGGTCATTCGCCGCTACATCTACCCATGAACCTGCCTCATAGCTGCCCGTTGATGCGCCGCCTGCAAGTACGCCGTCAATCACGGTCACTTCATAAGTCGTCGGAATATCTGGCGAACCGTCGGAACCATCACCAGACTCTGCCTGTTCCGGTGTCTGCGGCTCTGTCTGTATCTGCTCATAATTAGCTGTAAGCGTCACATTGCCTGACGGCATCGTTAATACCGTCTGTGAAGCAGCCGCATCGCTAAGGGGAGCATCCGCCGGCTCTGCGCTCCAGCCTGTGAACACAAGCCCTTCTGCCGTACGGTCAGCCGCATTTACTGTAAGCTGCGTGCCTGCGTCGTAACCCTCTGCATTTATCTCAGAGCCGTCTGCCAGTACACCGTCATTCAATGTCAGCGTATATTTCACTGCCGCTTCCTGATACGTCGCTTTGACCTTTACCTTTTTCTCCGGCATCGTCATCGTCGTCTCCGGACTCGATGCATCTGCGAAAGTCACGCCTTCTGCCTCTGTTGTCCATCCGGCAAATACGAGGCCATCCTTCTGCGCGTCTGCCTTAAGCTTTACCGTATCGCCATTCTGATAAAATGCGATATCCTTCTGCGCATCGTCCTCTTTTTCACCCTCCGGAAATTCATAGTGATTTGACAGATCATCCGGCGCATCCTGCTTCGCAGACGTACCGTCTACTACTGTGAGCACATATCCCACTGCAGAGAGCACGATCGCACTGCCGTCTTCCGCCATTTCTGCACGGAACACCTTGTTTTCGTCTGTATTCTCCCATGTACCCGAAGTCTCCACTGCCTCCGCTCCGTCAAGTATCACCGGCAGACCGATATTGATCAGACTGTCTCCCGGAAAAAGTATCTCACCCGCAGCGCCTGCGGATGCATCGTGTGACACAGCCGCCATCGCCTGTGCCGTCGGCAGGCATATCATCATGCATGCCAGTAAGAGTCCCAGAAATCTTTTCTGTATTTTCTTCATACGGACCACTTCCTCTCGTCTTTCTTAATAATATAACCCTCTTCGTTTTGGTTACTATGATTATAACACAGCTTTATGTAAAAGCAAATAAGGGTTTTCCCACTACTTTTCTTAAGACTTTTCTAAGATACATTTTCATAGAATCGGGTAGAAGGTAAACAATTATTTTATTTACCGTCCTCCCACACCACCTAGCATACCGTTCGGTACCAGGCGGTTCCTTAGTTTTCACATACTACTAGATAATAGTCAAGCATGGATGCATATCCTAACTTGGCTATTATTTTATTAGAAAAGATTTGCTTCAAGACTTTCGCCATTCTCCAATAGCCTTTTCTACTACAGGCAAGCTCTCTGATTTTATTTTTAAATAGAACTATTGACTTTTGATGTACTCTAAATCTACATTTACCCCTGCTTCTATAAAAGGTATAGCCGAGGTACTTAACTTTGCTAATGTGAGCCACCTCTGTTTTCTTCCTGTTTACCTTTAGGAAGAGTTTTCTTTCAATATATGGAATGATGTTTTTCAAGGTTCTTTCTGCACTTTTCCTGCTTTTACAGAAAATCATACAGCCATCTGCATACCGGACAAATCTATGCCCTCTGCTCTCAAGTTCCTTGTCCAACTCGTTTAGCATTATGTTGCTGAGCAACGGACTCAACGGTCCACCTTGTGACATTCCGACTTCTGTACGCTCAAACTTCCCGTTCGCTACAACTCCCGCATTCAGGTATTTGTGTATCAATGAAATCACTCTATCGACAACAGTAGGAACTCCCAGCTTTCGAAACTCACCTTTCGTTTCCTTGGGTATTTCTACCCTTCGAACTGGGTTTGGCTTATATTTACCTTCCTTTATCTCTTGGATTAAGTTTTCTTGGTTTTCTCTAAGGAAGGGCAAAAGTCCGTCCACCTGCATACCATCGATTGTTCGTTCAGTGTCTCCTAAAGTTCAGCCCTTCGCCGATGTTTGCAACCACTGGTTTACTATGGTTTCTGCTGACTTCTCGCCATTCGTTGTTACTCACGGATTTCATACTCTGTTTCCATCCGCTGACGTGTTCTCCCTTGGTACCATACGTCTCTTTCTCTCCATATATCTGCCATATTTACTATAGCTAATTCCGAGTAGTTATTGGATTTTAGTTTGTTATGCAACTTCATCCTTAACTATAGCCTGATGTGATTTCTGTTCGTCAGACCAGAGATTTGCCATCCACTTCCTTCAGATTCCACCTCACGATGGACACCCTTGTCTTTGGCTATATCCTTCCCACTACTAGGGCGGATCAGGGACTTTCACCCATTAGTGACGTGCGCCGCAAGGCGCACATACAAAAACAGAGTCCGTACAAACTTTCCGTTCTGCACGAACTCTGTTTTCTAAAATGCTTTGTAATGTAAGCAGGACGATAAGCCGGGTTATGTCGTGAATGGCCATCTATCCAGGCCTGCCGTTGCCGGCAGGCTCGAGCGACCTACCTGAAGCTGACGGGCCGCCATATGCTTCGTTGCGGTCTTGCTTCGGATGGGGTTTACATATGCCCCTCCCGTTACCGGGAGGGCGGTAGTCTCTTACACTGCCCTTCCACCCTTACCGGCAAAAGCCGGCGGTTCATTTCTGTTGCACTATCCTTGGAGTCGCCTCCACCGGACGTTATCCGGCATCCCTGCCCTGTGAAGCCCGGACTTTCCTCGTCTGACACCTTTCGGCATTGCCAGCCGCGGCCATTTATCCTACTTACACGGCGGTACATACCGCCAAACGCTGTTATCTTATCACAAACGCACACGGTTTGCAATTAGTTTTTAAGCAGCGTCTCCCACTCTTTTTCCTTAAATCCGACCAGAACCTTATCTTCTCCGACAAAGATTGGCCTCTTTACGAGCATTCCGTCTGTGGCAAGGAGCGTCAGTTTCTCCTCTTCGGTCATGTCCGGAAGTTTTTCTTTCAGCTTCATTTCTTTATAGAGCGTCCCGCTCGTATTAAAGAATCGTTTCAGTTCCAGACCGCTTTTTTCGTACCACACAGTCAGCTCTTCTTTCGTCGGATTATCTGCCTTAATGTCGCGCAGCTCGTAGGATACGCCGTGTTCATCAAGATATTTCTGCGCTTTCTTGCACGTACTGCATTTTGGATAGCAGACAAATACATTTTCCATCGTAAAACTCCTTTCTCTACTACGATCCCGCTTATCAGGCTGTATCATTCCGGCTGAAGCTACAGATCGAAACAGCCGCCGCCGATAAATTCCCGTATCAGCGAATTGTTCGGGATCGCATCGCTTGGGATCGGCAAAAAGTAATCGAGGAATTTGAGCAGCCGCTTCGCTTCCTCATACTCCGGCTGCTCCGGCGTAACGGAAAAAAGCAGAGGCTCCGCATACTGCTTAAGCACAGCCAACTCATAGATCAGCGCAGAGTTAAACATAATATCAGCTTCTTCCTGATACGGGAAAATATTGTTGTCCTCGCCCCTGCGCACAGACGGCCACATCTCGATCGTCCGCCTTGCATCTGCGCCTCTTGTGCGCGCATCGCGCACGATACGGCGCAGAAGCCTGCCGTCTGTCGTCGGTATGCGGTTATGCTC
>CATZPU010000097.1 GCA_958422845.1 uncultured Lachnospiraceae bacterium
GCCAGATCGACAGCAGTACGAGAACCGCCATGATGATCCATGTCATCACTGTAGATTCCGAGATGCCGATCCCTCCAAAAACAGGAATCGTAAACACATCTTCGCAGGTCAGCTCTTCGAGAAGATTTTCTGCCAGTTTTTCCATCACATCACTTCCTTTCCCCGCGCAATCTTCCTTTGCGCCCCTTCTTTCTTGCTTTTTCAACAAGGTCGTATTATACTCACATTAACCCAATATGTAAAATATATTTTTAATGTGTTTGATATATCATTTTGACATGGCAAGAGGTGAATAATGAGCGTTTCTTACGATTATTACAGAATTTTCTACTACGTTGCAAAATACAAAAGCTTTACGCAGGCCGCTAATATCCTGCTGAGCAATCAGCCGAATGTCTCGCGCGCCATCAACAATCTTGAAAATGAACTTGGATGCCGCCTGTTTATCCGTTCCAATCGCGGCGTTACACTGACTACGGAAGGACAGTACCTGTTCAGCCGCGTTTCCGCCGCACACCGACAGCTCGAAGCTGCCGAAGCGGAGCTTGCAGACGCAAAGAGCCTGCAGCACGGTATCATCTCGATCGGTGTCAGCGAGATCGCCCTGCATGCGCTCCTGCTGCCGCGGCTCAAGGAATTCCATGCCCTCTACCCCGGCATCCGCGTACACCTCACAAGTGTCACGACGACGCAGGCAGTCACCTCTTTGAAAATGGGACTCGTCGATTTTGCGCTGATCACTACGCCGGTCACCGTTCGCCGCCCATTAAAAGCCGTTCCTTTAATGGCGATCCATGAGAATCTGTTCGGCGGTCCGCGTTTTGCCGCGCTTTCCAAAGAAATACAGGCACTTAAAACGCTTTCAGAGTATCCGGTCATTCTGCCAAATTCCCATACGGCAACTCGTGATTTTTACAATCACTTTTTCCTCGATCACGGGCTGTCGCTTCTTCCTGAGATCGAAGCATCCGTGATCGACCAGATCCTTCCCATGATAAAAAGTGATCTCGGTCTTGGTTTTCTTGCAGAAGTATTCTCCGAAGAAGCCGTTAAAAACGGGGAGATCTTTCATATAAGACTCGACTGCGAGATCCCCTCCAGAAGCATCTGTCTTGTCAGAGACACCTCCAGACCAATGAATATCGCAGCGAAAGAATTTGAGAAAATGCTGACGAAAGATTCGCCGGCAAGATCATAAGCGATTTGTGACATAAAAAGCCCTGATCTCCGTTATCTGGAAATCGGGGCTTCTGCCTATTCTGTTTTCCTGCTCCAGAAATCAACCGGCTCGTAATCCTGCAGCTTTGCAAGAAATCCCCGCTTCTGAAGTTCCTCCTGAATCATATCGAGGATCTCTTCGCTGTCCGCGGAGATCGTATGGTAATGATAGTTTGATGTCAGTTTCATAAGCTGTGTGGACTTTCCGGTGGAAATATCGTGCATATACTGCTTCACATCAACTCTCGATCTGATATTCATATCTGCGCGAATGACGCCGTGTACTTTATGGTATACGAATACATCCTCTACTCTGGCTCCGAAATCCACATACAGATTCAGCTCCTCTTCCACCTGTTCATCTGTGTGTATGACTTTGAATACCCTGCTACACCGCTGCTCTGCCGCTTCGACATAGCCTCTGTTCGTAGACACGATCTTTTCACCGTTGGCGCGCAGCAGCGCGATATCCTGCACGATCACCTGACGGCTGACATCCAGATGCTTTGCCAGAGCCATACCTGAGACCGGTTTGGCGCTGTTTCTCAATATCGTAAGAATCTGTTCCCGTCTCTCCTGTCCACTCATCGACATTTTGCTTCCTTCCTTACACTGCATGAAGATTTTTCAGAGAAATATCCATGATCGGCGCGGAGTGTGTCAGTGCTCCGCTCGATATATAATCTACACCGAGGTCCGTAAGCCTTGCAATGTTTTCTTTTGTCACGTTTCCGGACACCTCTACTTCTGCACGTCCGTCAATGTACGTAATCGCTTCTTTTAACTGCTCATGCGTCATATTATCAAGCATGATAATGTCGGCTCCCGCCGCAACGGCTTCCTTTACCATCTCAAACGTTTCTACTTCCACTTCGATCTTGCGTACAAACGGCGCATATTCTTTCGCCATTTTGATCGCCTTTTCTACGCTTCCCGCCGCTCCAATATGATTATCTTTCAGAAGAACGCCGTCAGAGAGATTATATCTGTGGTTGTTGCCGCCGCCGATACGGACGGAATACTTTTCGAAAATGCGGTTGTTCGGCGTCGTTTTTCTCGTATCGAGGAGCTTCGTCTTTGTTCCCTTCAAAAGAGATGATACAGAATTTGTGTACGTTGCGATACCGCTCATTCTCTGAAGATAATTAAGCGCTGTTCTCTCGCCGCACAGCAGCACGCGGATGTCTCCGTATACCTTAGCCAGAAGCTGTCCGCTCGTAACTGCGTCGCCGTCCTGTGCAAAAAACTCTACCTTTGTCTTATCATCAAGCAGTGTAAACACGCGCTCAAATACCTGAAGTCCGCAAATGATGCCGTCCTGCTTACAGATCAGATCTACTTCCCCTGCCTGCGGTTTCGGCATGATACTGTTTGTCGTTACATCCTCACTCGTAATATCTTCCCGTAATGCGCTTAAGATCAGCGGATCTACATTTAATTTTAACGTTACCTGATCGTACATAAAAATATCCTCCTTTTGCCGCCGTCCTGTCCTTCCTTACTTCGTATCGGCAGCCTTCCTGTCGTTTTATACTCTTATATTCGTGTATTCTTTTATTCTTATGTTCTCTTATCTTCCCTTTTTATGCCTCCCTGCGCCCATTCTTCTCTTCACAGCGTTTCGCCGCCGCTTCGATCTCTTTTCTTACCATAGTATGATACTCTTTGCAGAGCCGGTCGATATCCTGATACGGCGCCAGATCAAGCCGTTCGATCAGCGCTTCATTTTTCTTTGCTCCGTCCTTCTTTCCGGCAATATCCTGCGCTGCCCTCTTTGCAAATACTAGGCTCTCCAAAAGGGAATTGCTCGCCAGACGGTTTCTTCCATGCACCCCGTTGCAAGCCGTCTCTCCAACGGCATACAACTGCTCCATGGACGTCCGGCTTTGATGGTTTACTTTTACGCCGCCCATAAAATAATGCTGGGCAGGCACGACCGGAATACATTCCTTCGTTACATCATACCCCATTTCCCTGCAATGTTCTATGATATTCGGGAAATGACGCTCCAATTCGTCGCGCGGTATCGTGCGCAGGTCTTCCCAGACAAATTCTGTGCCGTCTTTTTCCATCTGCTTTAAGATCTCCTTTGTGAGAAGATCTCTCGGAAGGAGCTCGTTGACGAACCGGTTGCCGTTCTTATCCCGCAAAACGGCGCCCTCTCCGCGCACCGACTCAGAGATCAGAAAACTGCGTTCCTCATTGGAGTACAGTGTCGTCGGGTGTATCTGGACGTAGGAAATATCCTTAAGCTCCAGCCCGTGACGGATCGCAACCGCCAGCGCGTCTCCCGTCAGATGCCTGAAATTCGTGGAGTGCTTATACAGACCGCCGATCCCGCCTGTAGCCATGACCGTATAATCTGCCTGCGCTTTTTCGATCTTTCCGTCCGGCATCAGAAGCACGGCTCCGTAACAAACGTTTCCCTCTTCGATCAGGTCGATCATCGTCGTATATTCTAAAAGCGTGATATGCGGCTGCCTGCGCACCTCATCAAGCAGCGTACTTGTGATCTCACGCCCCGTCACATCCTCATGAAACAGTATCCGTTTTGTCGAATGTGCGCCCTCTTTCGTAAACACAAGCTCTCCGTTCTCATCTTTCTGAAAATCTGCGCCGAACCGCACCAGATCTTCCACTACAGCCTGTGAAGAACGGATCATGATATCTACGGATTCTCTGTCATTTTCATAATGCCCCGCCTTCATCGTATCTTCAAAAAAGCTGGCGTAATCCGCCTCATCTTTCAGCATACACATGCCGCCCTGTGCAAGAAAAGAATCATTTCCCTGTGCGTCAGCCTTCGTGATAACGGTAATCTTCCTGTCCTTCGGTAAATTCAGCGCGCAGTACAACCCTGCGCAGCCGCTTCCTATGATCAATATATCTGTTTTCATATCTTTTTCCTATTTTGCCAGAGCAAGCATATTTTCGAGCGGTACAAGCGCCCGCTTTCTCATATCCTCTGTCACCGTGATCTCGTTTGTCTCGTGCTCCAAAACCTCCAGGACTTTCTGAAGTGTTACAAACTTCATATCCATACATACCTGCTTTTGGGAAAGCGTATAGAATTTTTTATCCGGATTCTGCTTTTTCAGTTCGCAGAAAACTCCTGTCTCTGTACCAATGATATACTCTGATGCATTGTCCCCTTCCACAAACTGGATAATGCCCGACGTACTTCCTATGTAGTCCGCCTCGTCAAGCAGCTCCTTCGTGCATTCCGGATGTACCAGAAATTTTGCCTTCGGATGAAGCTCCTTTGCCCGCCTTACATCCTCTGCCGTCAAAGCCGCATGAACGGGACAGTACCCGTCGTTTAACACTACATTTTTTTCCGGTACCTGTTCTGCCACATACCGTCCAAGATTTCCGTCCGGAATAAAGAAAATATTCTGATTCGGCAGATTCCGTACGATCTTCACCGCATTCGCAGACGTCACGCAGACATCTGAATACGTTTTTATTTCTGCTGTCGAGTTGATATAGCATACGACAGCCAGATCGTCATACGATTTCCGCATTTCTGCAATTTTATCAAGGTTTACCATATGCGCCATGGCACAGTCTGCATCCATATCCGGCATCAGTACCTTTTTGTCAGGATTTAATATGGCAGCGCTCTCGCCCATAAAGCGTACTCCGCAAAATACAATAATATCTGCCTGTGTCTCTTTCGCCGCCTTGCTCAGATAATAAGAATCTCCAATATAATCCGCGATCTCCTGTACCTCATCCGGCACGTAATAATGTGCCAGAATCACTGCATTTTTTTCATTTTTCAAGCGGCGTATTTCTTCCGTGATTGACATGTGTTCCTCCATCTGTCGTTTTTTGCTTTGATTTTTCTCTTCCGAACGGAATTATACCACTTGTTTTGACATATGACAAGACACTTGTTTACTTTATCTGTAAACAAGTGTCTGATAATACTGCGCCTGCGCATTCCACAGCTCATAATACTTTCCGTTCCTGTCAGATACGAGCTCTTCATGCGTCCCCTGTTCGATGACCTGTCCCTCATGGAATACGGCTATCTCGTCGCAGAACCTGCACGATGAAAGACGATGGCTGATATAGATCGCCGTCTTATCGCCCGCGATCTCGTCGAATTTGGTGTAGATTTCCGCTTCTGCCTCCGGATCGAGCGCAGCGGTCGGCTCGTCGAGGATCAGAAACGGCGCGTCCTTATAAAGCGTCCGCGCGATCGCGATCTT